>JAFKKL010000116.1 GCA_017305595.1 Hyphomicrobiales bacterium
CGAAAAAGGCCCGGAGATGCTCCGGGCCTTTTTATTATTACCTATCGAATTAACGGCGATAGCAATGGAAGTGGTGGTGGCGGTCATAATAGCCACGGCAGCGCTTGCCGCGATACGGGCCGCGATCGGGAATGCCGAGCACGCCCTTGACGCCGCCCACCACACCGCCGACGCCGGCACCGATGGCGCCACCCACCGCGCCGCCGATCGGACCGGCGGCCCGATTGCCCTCACGCGACCCCTGATGCGCACCGCGCTCCATGCCGCCGATCACGCCCTGCGCATGAGCCAGATTGGGGGCGGCGAACAAGGCCGCAGCCAAGGCCGCCATGGCCAAATGAAGGCGCAACGACGGACGGGACGGCAAAGCAACGGCCTGCGTTTTCATGGCTTGGATTCTCATCGGGGCTCCTCGCGGGTTAACCAATCAAAAGACGCCGACAGCCAAGGCAGCGCCGGCAAACTACTGCGGATTGCCAACGCTAACGCACGAGATCGCGATTGGTTGCCACGGTCGCGTCAAACTGGTTGCCGGCTACCATGGCGGTCCGACACCCCACGCACCCGGCGGTCATGCTTCCGCCATCGATCGATTTCACCAAGGCGTGTCACCGCGCCATTAAGATTGATGCGCTATGGGACTGGTGCCGCCGGGCGATCATAGGCATATAAACGGCGGGGACGGACAAGTGACCTTCGATGTTGGGCGGAAGCCTGAATCGGATTTGGAGGCCAGGAAAGACATGCGTTCGTTGCTCATTCCGGTTGCCGCGCTGATGCTCGCAGCCGCTCCCACCGCCGCCTTGGCCAAAGTCGCCATCAACATCGACAAGGACAACCAGACCATGACGGTCTCGGTCGATGGCGTGGAGCGCTATCATTGGCCGATATCGAGCGGCAATCCATCGCACGAAACGCCCAACGGCAAATTCCAGACCTTCCGGATGGAGGAAGATCACTTCTCCAAGGAATTCGACGACGCGCCGATGCCGCACTCGATCTTCTTCACCAAGCAAGGTCACGCGATCCACGGCACGTTTTCGGAAAAGAGCCTCGGCACGCCGGTGTCGCATGGCTGCGTCCGCATTTCGCGCGCCAACGCCACGACCCTTTATGATCTGGTCAAGCGTGACGGCCTGCTCACCACCACAGTGACGCTGACCGGCTCCTCGCGCATCGCGCTGGCCCGCAAGGGCAACTCGAAGACCGCCGTGGCGCGCCGCGATCCGACCGCGGGCGACATCCAGGCCGGTTACGACGCTGCCGGCAACCCCGTCGATCTGTCGCCGCAGGCGCGCCGCGTGCAGCGCCCGGTGCAGCCGCAGGTGTCGGACGACGGCTACATCTATCCCGCCGACGGCAGCAGCAGCGATCAACGCTATCCGTCGCCGCGTCCCTATCGCCGCGTCTATCAGGGACAAGCCTATGGCGATCAGTACGGCCAGCAATACGCCGTGCCGCGCGGCTATGATGCCCAGCAGGATTACTATGCGGGCCAACAGGGCTACTACGCCCCCCGCCCCTACCTGCGCCCGCGTGGATTGTTCTCCGATGCGGATTGAGTAAGTCGCGCGCGAGTGAGTGCGGTCAGCGACTGATCAATTCAGCACTGTAGTTGCAGTTCGTCATGGCCGGGCTCGTCCCGGCCATCCACGTCTTTCTTGCTTCCTTGCCGTAAAGGACGTGGATGGCCGGAATAAATCCGGCCACGACGACAAACTCATTATGATGATGCCTCAACACTCAATGTCGAGCCGCAACGCTCCTCAATTATCTCCATCGCGCAGGCGCCGCCAAACGGCACCAAGGATGTTCGAGTAATCGTCGGTCCAGACCTGCTGATCGGCGGGCGGCACGGTCTTCACCCATTTGTCGTTCGACGCGAGGCTGCCGATATCGGCGGCGGCGCGCGCCGAGATCACCACGTCGGTGGTAAACACGTAATCGTCGTCGCGGCCGGAATCCTCGTTGAAATGCCAACTCGTCAACCCATTGGCACCGGCGATGCCGGCCACCACGCTGGCGAGTTCGAGATGACGGTTGGACACGTGCATCGCCACCGCGCCCTGCGGCGCGAGTTTCGACCGATAGATCGCCATCGCTTCCTGCGTGGCGAGATGGATCGGGATCGCATCGGACGAATAGGCATCGACGATGATGAGATCGTATTGTCCGTCCGGCTCGCGCGCGAATGTCAGCCGCGCATCGCCCAGCACCGGCTTCATCTGTGGCGCGCACTTCTCGATGAAGGTGAAGTAACGAGGATCGCGCGCGGTGTCGATCATGGTCTGATCGATCTCGAAGAACGTCCAGTTCTCGCCCGGCACCGAGGCGCAGGCCAGCGTTCCGGCACCGAGGCCGATCACCGCGACGCGGATCGGCCCGCCCTTGCGCGCGCGGATCGCGGCGATGGTCTGACCGATGCCGCCGTCCTTATCGTAATAAGAGATCGGTTCGGGACGGCCGGTGACCTTTGTGCCGTCGTCGTTCAGCATCCGCTCAGCACCGTGGATGGTGGTGCCGTGCATCAGCACATGATAGTGCCCGCCGGGCGTCACCACGATCTTGTGCACGCCGAAGAAGCTGCGCACCGTGGTCACCCGCCCTTCGTCCGACGGATAGGCGCGCAACACCAGCAATGCCAGCGCTACTGTACCTGCGACCTTCCAACGATTGCCGCGCGGCAGCAGCGCGACCAGTGCCGCGAGGCCACCCAGCGCACCGATGACATAGACGCGCTGTTGTTCGAACCAGGTGAACAAAGCGCCGCCGCTTAACGTGGGCGCGATCAGCACCACCGCCAGCAATACCAGCAACACCCAGTACCAGCGGATCAGGTTCGGCCAGCGTTCGCGGAACGGCGGACGGCACAACGCCGCCAGCACGATGAGGATGGGATATTCGGCAATCCATGAGAACGTGAACGGCGCGATCAGCCCCGCGAACAACCCGCCGACCATGCCGCCGAATGACAGCGCGACATAGAAGCCGGTGAGATAACGCGGCGCGGGGCGCGTGCGCGCCAGTTCGCCGTGGCAAGCCATGGCGATGACGAAGAAGCAGAGTTGATGACCACCGAGCGTCAGCAACAGATTCTGTTCGCCGCCGAACGCCAGCAACACGATGACGCCGGCAATCGCGAGCGGCTGCAACGCCAGGATCCATGTGTGCGGCAGCAGTGGGCGCGACTGGAACACCAGCACCCACGTCAGCAGATAAAGCGAGAGCGGCAGCACCCACAACAGCGGCGCGGCGGCGACATCGGTGGAGATATGCGCCGTCACCGCGATCAACAGGCCGGACGGCACCGCCGCGAGGAAAATCCAGCGCAGACGGATGAGCCATGTTGGTGGTGGGCGATCGTCGATCGCCTCAGCTACCGACTCCGTTGAAGCCACCTGCGGCGAGCGCAGCAGCATCGCGCCGCATCCCGCGATCAGCAGGATGAGCACGCCGTAGCCCATGGTCCACAGCAGGTTCTGGCCGCGCAGCGACAGCGCCGGCTCCAGCAGGAACGGATACGACAGCAGCGCGAGGAAGCTGCCGATGTTCGACGACGCATAGAGGAAATATGGATCGCGGCCGCCGGGATGACCGGTGCGCACGAACCAGGCCTGCAACAGCGGATTGTTGGCGGCGAGCGCGAAGAACGGCAGCCCGATCGACACCGCGAACAGGCCCAGCAGCCAGAATGCGTAGCCGCTCGACGGCGGCTCGCCCCACCCGCTGGCGATCGCCAGCGGCAACGCGGTGAGCGCGGCGATCAGCAGCATCAGATGGATGGCGACGGCAGCGGCGCGGCCGGGCAGTTGCGTCAGAAAGTGCGCATAGAGATAGCCGCCGAGCAGCAGCGACTGGAAGAACACCATCGCCACCGACCACACCGCCGGCGAGCCGCCGAGCCGTGGCAGCACCATCTTGGTGAACAGCGGCTGCACCGAAAACAGCAACAGCGCGCTGACAAAGATCGCCGCGGTGTAAAGGATCAGAATCAGGCGATGGCGCGAAGGCGACAGCTGGTCGCGGATCGCGGGCGGCGCGGAAAGCGTCATGCGGTCTTCAGCCTCAATCCGGCGAACTTTCGTGCCGGTAGCGCCCCCGCAACCTTGCATCGAGGCGCCGGATTGAAGCACAAGGCCCCGCCGCAAACAATGCGAGGGAGATCGGTATCGTTCCAGGAAACGGCCCTTGTCCCTCGCCGCGACAAAAGGCTGCAACCGGTTCAGCGAACCCGGTAAACTAACCCCAACTTCCCTCCATGCGCGAAGGCATCATGGCCGACTTCGATACCGACGTTGTCATCATCGGCGCGGGCCATAACGGCCTCACCTGCGCGGCCTATCTGGCGATGGCGGGCTTGCGCGTGCGCGTGGTGGAGCGCCGCAAGGTGGTCGGCGGCGCGGCGGTGACCGAGGAATTTCATCCCGGCTTCCGCAATTCGGTCGCGGCCTATACCGTCAGCCTGCTCAACCCGACCATCATCGCCGACCTGAAACTGCACGAGCACGGCCTGCGCATCGTCGAACGCCGCGCGCAGAATTTCCTGCCGACGCTGGAAGGCGACTATCTCCTCACCGGCGAGGGCCGCACAGCGGCGTCGATCGCCCGCATCAACGCAAGCGACGTCGAACGCTACGATGCGTTCACCCGCGAGCTTGAGGCCATCGCCGACGTGCTGCGGCAACTGGTGCTGCGTGCGCCACCGAACCTCGTGGCGGGATTCGGCGCGCCCGCGATCCGCGAGACCCTCAATGCACTCGGCACCGCCAACGTGCTGCGCGCGCTGCCGATGGAGCAGCAACGGCTGCTGCTCGACCTGTTCACGCGCTCCGCCGGCGAGATGCTCGACGAGATCTTCGAGAGCGAGTTGGTGAAGGCACTGTTCGGCTTCGACGCCATCGTCGGCAACTATGCCAGTCCCTACGCGGCCGGCTCCGCTTACGTCATGCTGCACCATGCCTTCGGCGAGGTGAACGGCAAGAAAGGCGTGTGGGGCCATGCCATCGGCGGCATGGGCGCGATCACGCAGGCGATGGCAGCCGCCGGGCGCAGCCACGGCGTCGAGATCGAAACCGGCGTCGGCGTCCGCGAAGTGATCGTCGAGGACGGCCGCGCGACCGGCATCGTGCTCGACGACGGCCGCCGCATTCGCGCGCGCTATATCGCCGCCAACGTCAATCCGAAACTGCTCTACACACGGCTGATGCCGAAGGACGCGCTTCCGCCGGAATTTCTCACGCGCATTGCGCGCTGGCGCAACGGCTCCGGCACCTTCCGCATGAATGTCGCGCTGTCGGCGCTGCCGTCGTTCACCGCGCTGCCGGGCGACGGCGATCATCTTTCCGCCGGCATCATCATGGCGCCGAGCCTCGGCTACATGGACCGCGCCTGGCAGGACGCGCGCGAATACGGCTGGAGCCTCGCGCCGGTGGTGGAGATGCTGATCCCCTCCACCCTCGACGGCTCGCTCGCCCCGCCCGGCCAGCATGTCGCCAGCCTGTTCTGCCAGCACGTCGCGCCGCAACTGCCGAACGGCTCGTCATGGGACGACCATCGCGACGAAGTCGCCGACCTGATGATCGCGACGGTGGACGCTTATGCGCCCGGCTTCGCCGCCAGCGTCCTCGGCCGGCAGGTGTTGTCGCCGCTCGACTTGGAGCGCGAATTCGGCCTGCTCGGCGGCGATATCTTCCACGGTGCGCTGACGCTGAACCAACTGTTCTCGGCGCGACCGATGCTGGGCCACGCCGATTATCGCGGCCCGCTCAAGGGACTCTATCACTGCGGCTCAGGCAGCCATCCCGGCGGCGGCGTCACCGGCGCCCCCGGCCACAACGCCGCCCGCGCCATCCTGCGCGATCATAAGGCGTTCTTCGCCTGAGGAGCGCCGCCGGCGACGCTAAAGACGCTGTGGATATCCCTGTGGATAGGGCGTGGAAAAGCTGGCTTCTGAACTGTGTATATCTGGCCAACAAGGTGTGGATCGCAGGCAGGCGAGTCTGCGACTGCCTTCTGCGCAATCATGTGGCCACCGCGTGAAAAACCCTTGAATTGTCTGTGGATCGCATGTGAACAAAGGGCTCCGCAGGAGCCCCTGTCCTTACCATGACCTCCACCGAGACCCCGCAAAGCACCAGCGCCACCTTCACCGTCGGCGACGAACGCCGCGCGCGGGGCATCGTCGACGTGCTGGAGGAAAGCCTCGACCCCGGCGAGGTCGCGGTCGCCGCGTTCGAAGACGCGAACGGCGTCTGGGAGGTCGTGCTGCATTTCCCGACCCCGCCTGATGAGGATGCGATCCGCAATCTCATCGGGCTTGCCGCCGGCGACGCCGCCGCGGCGGCGCTGTCGTTCCAGACGGTCGAGGCCAAGGATTGGGTGAAGGCCAGCCTCGAGGGGCTGGTCCCGGTCCCGGCCGGGCGTTTCGTCGTGCACGGCCAGCACGACCGCGCGCGGGTCGCAAGCAACAAACTGGGCATCGAGATCGAGGCGGCGCTGGCGTTTGGCACCGGCCATCACGGCACCACGCGCGGCTGCCTGCTGCTGCTCGACGATGTGTTGAAGCGTCGTCATCCCTCGCATGTGCTGGATCTCGGCTCCGGCACCGGCGTGCTGGCGATCGCCGCTGCGAAGGCGTTGCGAAAGCCGGTGCTGGCCAGCGATATCGATCCGCAAGCCGTCATCGTCGCGCGCGACAACGCGAAGCTCAACGATGTCGGACAATTGATCGACGCCGTCTGCGCCATAGGATTTGCCGCACCGGCATTTCGCGCGCGCGCGCCGTTCGACCTGATCCTCGCCAACATTCTCGCCAATCCGCTGCGACAGATGGCACCGACGATGGCACAGCATCTCGCCCCCGGCGGGCTGGTGATCCTATCAGGATTGCTGCCGGCGCATACGCGCGGTGTGGTCGCGAGCTATCGCGCGGTCGGGCTGGTGCTGATCCGGCGCTTGCAGATCGACGGCTGGTGCAGCCTGCTGATGCAGCGGCCGGGTGTACGCGGCTAAACGAACTTAGCGTTGGGCGGTCTGTTTCGATTTCGACGATTCGGAACGCCGCGCCGTTGCGCGGCCGCGCGCGGTGAAGCGATCCAGCATCCGCCGCAGCTTGCTGCGCGGCTTCGTTGCTTCGACGACCGGTTCGGGAGCACGCGGCGTAGGCACGCGCGGCGCGGACGTCGACAACTTCTCAAACGTAAAGGCGGGCAAAGTCATCCCCTATCGTTCGGACCGAGTTGAAACACTCCGGACGTTTCCCGATACTGTCGACTTGTGAGAGTTCGCCGTGGCGGCGGTGTCCCTGCCCGTCTGGCGCGGGCGTGGCAATCTAATCTAAGTTACGCCACGATTACAACTTTATGACCTGAAGTTCCGGTGAGTTTCGAAGAACTTGTCCGCATCCGTGTCATACAATCGAGGAATCATGTTCGAGGCTCACTTCCAGACGTTCGAGGACCCGGAAAGCGGCGTCGCGCTCACCGCGCGGCTGGCGGCTTTTCGCGCCGAATTGGTGCAGCAGAAACTGACCGGATTCGTGATTCCGCGCGCCGACGCGCAGCAGAACGAATATGTCGCGCCCTCCGAAGAGCGGCTGGCGTGGCTGACCGGCTTTACCGGATCGGCAGGCCTCGCGATCGTGCTGCCGCATGAAGCCGCCGTGTTCGTCGATGGCCGCTATACGCTGCAAGCCGCCGCGCAGGTCGACACAACGGCGTGGAAAGTCGAATCGCTGATCGATCCGCCGCCGGAAAGTTGGCTGGCCGAACATCTCTCGCCGGGCAATCGCCTCGGCTTCGATCCCTGGTTGCATACGACGGCGGCAGCAGACAGACTCGCCGCTGCCTGCGCCAAGGCAGGCGCGGAGTTGGTCGCGGTCGAGCGCAATCCGGTCGACGCGGTGTGGCACGAACGGCCCGCGCCGCCGCTGGGTCCGGTGTCGATCCACGATGCGAAATTCGCCGGCATTCCGGCCGCCGACAAATTGAATCAAATCCGCGAGCAGATTGCGCGGCTCGGCACCGATGCGCTGGTACTGTCGGACTCGCATGCGGTGGCGTGGACCTTCAACATCCGCGGCGCGGATGTCTCGCATACGCCGCTGCCGTTGTCCTACGCGCTGGTGCCGAAGGACGGACGGCCGACCATCTTCATCGATCCGCGAAAACTCTCCAACAGCGTGCGCGACTATCTCGAAGGACAGGCCGACGTCGCAGCGCCGGATCAATTGACGCCGCAACTGACGCAGCTTGCGCAGCGCGGCGCGGCGATCTCGCTCGACAGCGCCACCGCCGCCGATGCGCTGAGCCGCCTCGTCACAAGCGCGGGCGGCAAGGCGGTGCGCGGCAGCGATCCGATCAGCCTGTTGAAGGCGGTGAAGAACCCGACCGAAATCGCCGGCACCCGCACCGCGCATCAGCGTGACGCGGTGGCGCTGGCGCGTTTCCTGGCGTGGGTGGATCGCGAAGCGCCGAGCGGCAAATTGACCGAGATCGACGCGGTGGAGGCGCTGGAAACGTTTCGCCGCGAAACCGGCGCGCTGAAGGACGTGTCGTTCCCGACCATCTCCGGCACCGGGCCGAACGGCGCGATCGTGCATTATCGTGTCACCCGCAAAAGCAACCGCCGCATCATGCCGGGCGACCTGCTTCTGATCGATTCCGGCGCACAATACGAGGACGGCACCACCGATGTGACGCGCACCATCGCCATCGGCGAACCGACGCAGGAGATGCGCGATCGCTTCACCCGCGTGTTGCGCGGCCACATCGCCATCGCGCGTGCGGTGTTTCCCGACGGCACCACCGGCGCGCAGCTCGACACCCTGGCGCGGCAATTCCTCTGGCAGGCCGGGCTTGATTTCGAGCACGGCACCGGCCACGGAGTCGGCAGCTATCTCTCGGTGCATGAAGGCCCGGCGCGCATCTCAAAGTTGGGCACCGCACCGCTGAAGCGCGGCATGATCCTCTCCAACGAACCCGGTTACTACAAGACTGGCGCGTTCGGCATCCGCATCGAGAATCTCGAACTGGTGGTATCCGCTGAGATCGACGGCGCGGAGAAGCCGATGAACGCGTTCGAGACGCTGACCTTGGCGCCGATCGACCGCCGCCTGATCGACCGCCGCTTCAGCAAGAAGGAAGTGAAGTGGATCAACGACTATCACGCGCGGGTGCGCGACGAGGTGCGGCCGCATCTCGACGAGGCGACGCGCGTCTGGCTCGACGCCGCGACCGCGCCGATCCCGTATGAGGATCACTTTCCGGGGTGAGTCGAAATCGTTCTTGAAACGATCATCCTAAATCTGATCGGACTCGTTTTGGACCGGGTCTCCCAACACAACAATCGTCGTCCCCGCGCAGGCGAGGACCCAGACTCCGCAGCAGCGGTGATGTGAAAAACGCTAGTAGCTCACGCTTATGATCACGACCAACGCCAGGGGATATGGGTCCCCGCCTGCGCGGGGACGACGAAGAGGTTGTTTACCCTTCGATCAACCCGAGCCACTCATCCTCGGTCAGCACCGCGACGCCCAATTCGCGCGCCTTGGTGAGTTTGGAGCCGGCGTCCTCGCCGGCCACGACGTAATCGGTCTTCTTCGACACCGATCCTGCGACCTTGGCGCCGAGCCGCTCCGCGACGGCCTTGGCTTCATCGCGCGTGAATTTCGTCAGCGAGCCGGTGAACACCACCGTCTTGCCGGATACCTTTGAGGTCTGCCGCGGCTTTTCGGCCGGCAGCACCTCGATTTCATGCAGTAGCGTATCGAGCGCCGTGACGTTGCGCGGTTCGGCGAAGAATTCGACGACTGCATCCGCGACGATATCGCCGATGCCGCCGATGTTGTTGAGGTCCTGATAGGCTTCCGACGTATTTCCGTCGTTGCTTAGTCCAGCGGCTGCCGCCAGCATTGCCTCGCGAAACGCATCGATGGTGCCGTAGTGTCGGGCCAGCAGTTTGGCGTTGCCTTCGCCGACATGGCGAATGCCGAGCGCGAAGATCAGCCGGTGCAGTTCGATCTTGCGGCGCGCGTCGATGGCAGCGAACAGGTTGCGCGCCGAGACTTCGCCGTAGCCCTCGCGATTGGCCAGCTTCTGCGCGGCTTGCGCATCGCGCCGCTGCAAGGTGAAGATATCGACCGGGGTTTTGATTAGCCCTTCTTCATAGAACTGCTGAATCTGCTTTTCGCCGAGCCCTTCGATGTCGAAGGCGAGACGCGAGACGAAGTGCTTCAACCGTTCCACCGCCTGCGCCGGGCAGATCAGCGCGCCGGTGCAGCGGCGCACCACCTCGTCGTTCTCGCGGACGGCGTGGCTACCGCAGGCCGGGCAGACATGGGGAAACTGGTAGGGCTTCGCCGTCTTCGGCCGCTTGTCGAGTACCACGCTGACGACCTGCGGAATCACATCGCCGGCACGCTGTACGACAACGGTGTCGCCTTCGCGAATATCGATGCCGTCGCGGATCGGCTGGCCGTCGTTGCCGATCCCCTTGATGTAATCCTCGTTGTGGAGTGTGGCGTTCTGCACGACGACACCACCGACCGTCACCGGCGTCAACCGCGCCACCGGCGTCAGCGCGCCGGTGCGGCCGACCTGGATGTCGATCTTCTCCAGCACGGTGGTCGCCTGCTCGGCGGCGAACTTGTGCGCGATGGCCCAGCGCGGCGAGCGTGAGACAAAGCCGAGCCGCTCCTGCCAATCGAGCCGGTCGATCTTGTAGACCACGCCGTCGATATCGTAACCGAGCGATGCGCGCTCCTCGCCGATGCGGCGATAGAACGCCAGCACCTCGTCGACGCTCTTGCAAAGCTTGATCAGCGGATTGACGACGAAGCCGGCATCGCCGAGCCATTTCAGCATGCCGTGCTGCGTATCCGCCGGCCGCTCGGTCATTTCGCCCCAGGCATAGGCGAAGAATTTCAGCGGCCGCGATGCAGTGATGCTGACATCCTTCTGCCGCAACGAGCCCGCCGCCGAATTGCGCGGATTGGCGAACACGGTGTCGTCCGCCTCGGCCTGCTTTTTGTTGAGCGCGAGAAAGTCCTGCTTCAACATGTAGACCTCGCCGCGCAACTCGCAGGCGGATGGAATCTTGCGGCCTTTCAGGCGATGCGGCACGTCCTTGATGGTGCGGACGTTCTCGGTGACGTCCTCGCCCGTAAACCCGTCGCCGCGCGTCGCCGCGCGCACCAGTTCGCCGTTCTCGTAACGCAATGAGAGCGAGAGCCCGTCGATCTTCGGCTCCGCCACGATGGCGGGGATATCGTCGGCGTCGAGCCGAAGGAAGCGGCGCACGCGATCGACAAACTCCTGCACCTCCTCGTCGCTGAAGGCATTGCCGAGCGACAGCATTGGCACCGCGTGCTGCACCTTGGCGAAACCGCGCGCGGGCGCGGCGCCGACGGTCTGCGTCGGCGAATTCGGGGTCGCAAATTCGGGAAATTTTGCTTCGATGGCCTCGACGCGGCGGCGCAGTTCATCATAGGCCGCATCCGAAATGGTCGGCGCGTCCTTCAGATAGTAGCGCTCGTTGTGCGCTTCCATTTCCAGCGCGAGCCGCGTCCATTCTTTCTTTGCCTGCGTCTTGGTCAGCGTCGCGACATCAGGAAGCGCTTTGGTCGATTTCGCCTTGGCCATTGCAATTGTCTCGTCGTGCCCGGTCGGGTGGATTTTAGAACGATTGTCGTCACCGGACTTGATCCGGTGACCCATCTTTTTGAAAGATGGATGCGCGGGTCAAGCCCGCGCATGACGGCTCGCGGATAACCACACGAACGGGCCGCGCTATCCCGCCGCCTTCAACAGCTGCTCCGCTGCCGCGCGGGCTTCCTTGGTGATTTCCGCGCCGGCGAGCATGCGAGCGATTTCCTCGCAGCGGTGCTCGTCGGCCAGCGGCTCAACCCGGGTGGCAACGCGTTTGCCCTTGTCCAGCGCCGCCTTGGAAATCAGCAAGTGCTGGTCGGCGCGCGCCGCCACCTGCGGCGCGTGGGTCACCGCCATCACCTGCACCTTGCCGGCGAGCCGCGCCAGCCGCGCGCCGATGGCATCCGCCACCGCGCCGCCGACGCCGGTATCGATTTCGTCGAACACCAGCGTCGGCGCGGAGCCACGATCCGACAGCACCACTTTCAGCGCCAGCAGGAAGCGCGACAACTCGCCGCCGGACGCGACCTTCATCATCGGCCCCGGCCGCGTGCCCGGGTTGGTCTGCACCCAGAACTCGACGCGGTCGATGCCTTGCGGCCCCGGCGCCGCCGCATCCGAATCGACTTGCGTGATGAACTTGGCGCGATCGAGTTTCAGCGGCGCAAGTTCGGCATTCACCGCCTTGTTCAGTTTTTCTGCGGACTTCGCGCGCGCGATCGAGAGTTTCGCGGCTGCGGCGTCGTAACGCTTCACGGCCTCAGCGGCCGCCTTCTCCAGGCCTTGCAACTGCTCCGCGCCGGCATCGATCAGCGCGATATCCGCCGCATACTTCGCGGCCAGCGCCGCCAACCCGTCGACCGGCGTGGAATATTTTCGCGCAGCGGCGCGCAGCGCGAACAGCCGTTCCTCGATGCGCTCCAGCTCAGCCGGATCGAAATCGGCAGCGGCCAGAGCAACGTTGAGGTGCTGGTCGGCCTCTTCCAGAGCATTGATCGCGATATCGATCGCCTTCACCGCGGGTTCGACCAGCGTCGGCGAACTGCCCGCGCGCCGTTCCAACCGCCGCACCGCCGCCGCCAGCGCCGCAATCGGCGAATTGTTGCCGCTCACAGCTTCTTGCGCGTCGCGCAGGTCGCCGGCGATCTTCTCGCCCTGCATCATCACGGTGCGGCGCTCGGCGAGCGTCGTTTCCTCGCCATCCTGCGGCGCGAGCTTCTTCAACTCGCCCGAGGCGTGACGCAGATAGTCGGCCTCGCGCGCGGCGCGCTCCATGCCGGCGCGATGTTCGTCGAGCGCCTGCTGCGCGGTGCGGCGCGCGGCCCACAGCGTCTCCAGCGCGGCGACGTCCCTGTCGAGCCCGGCGAACGCATCGAGCAAACGGCGGTGCGTCACGGCATCGACCAGCGCCCGCTCGTCGTGCTGGCCGTGGATTTCCACCAGCGCCGCGCCGACCGCCTTGAGCGTCTGCACGCTGACCGGCTGGTCGTTGATGAAGGCGCGGCTGCGGCCATCGGCCAGTTGCACGCGGCGCAGGATCATCTCGCCGGTATCGTCGAGGTCATTGTCGCTGAGGATGTCCGACGCCGGGTGTCCCTTCGGCACGTCGAAGGTGGCGGTCACCTGCCCCTGATCCGCGCCGTGGCGCACCAGACCGGCGTCGCCGCGTCCGCCCAGCGCCAATGCGAAGGCGTCGAGCAGAATCGATTTGCCGGCGCCGGTTTCGCCGGTCAGTACCGCGAGGCCTTGAGCGAATTCGATATCGAGCCGTTCGATCAGGACGATGTCACGGATCGAAAGACGGGCCAGCATGCGAGGTTGGTCCTGCGATCGGGTTAGCCGAGACCCATCTTCTTGAAGGCCCGGCTCATCCAGGACCCCTTGTTCTCGCTCGGCTCGAGACCGCCGGACTTTACTAGATTGTACGCGTCTTGGTACCAGCGGCTGTCAGGAAAGTTGTGGCCAAGAATGGCCGCCGCGGTCTGCGCCTCGCTGACGATGCCGATCGACATATAGGCTTCGGTCAGGCGGGCCAGCGCTTCCTCGACATGGCGGGTGGTCTGGTAGCGCGTCACCACCGTCTTGTAGCGATTGATCGCCGCGCTGAAGTCGCGCTTCTCCATATAGTAGCGGCCGATGCTCATTTCCTTGGCCGCCAACTGGTCGCGCGCGCCTTCCAGCTTTTTCTTGGCGTTGGAGGCGTATTCCGAGGTCGGATACTTGCGGATCACCTCCTCGAGCGCGGCGATCGCCCTTTCGGTGCGTCCCTGGTCGCGCGAGACGTCCGGAATCTGGTCGTACTGCGAACTGGCGATCAGATACTGCGCATAGGCTGCGTCGGGGCTACCGGGATGCAAGGTCACGTAGCGTGTCGCCGCGCCGATGCAGCTGTCGTAATCGCCGGCGTTGTAATAGGCGTAGGCCGACATCAACAGCGATTTGCGCGCGAGATCGGAATAAGGATGCTGCCGATCAACTTCCTCGAACTTCTTCGAGGCCGACTTGGGATCGTTCTCCTTATTCATCATGTACAAGCCCTCGTTGTAGAGCTTGTCGGCCGGTTCATCGACGAATGCGTCGTCCTTGTTGCCTTTGAGTTTGTCCCAGAAGTCGCCCATTCCGCCCATGCTGCTGCAGCCGCCTAGGCTGGTGGCGAACGCGACCATGCATACGGCCAGCAGCGCCCGGCTGCGCAGACCATGCCGGAATGAGGATTCGCGCGTTTCAAACGTCGAACGTGGTGCCGCCATCAAATAAGACCCTGACGTCTGGAATGCCATTGTTGCGAAGTTCACCGCGCCTCGAACCCGGCTTTCACCATTCGGGACAGTGCTCACGCGACCGCGCTTCTGTATCGGAAAAAACGCACGCGACCAACCGGATACGGAGCCATTTCGCCCGGATTAAGGCGAATTGTCGGGATGCGATTAAGTGCGGTGCAAGTCGGAGCGGCGTGCGGATCAGGACACGTCCGGGCCATAGGCCGGAGCAACCAAGCCTCCGACCATGCCGCCCACCGCATCCATGGCCGGACGCGCGCGGCGAGCCCGCTCGCCCTCGACCACGCGCCATGCGCTGCGATCGGCCAACAGGGCCGTCAGCACTGCATGGTTCAGCTTGTGACCGCCCCGCACCGAGCGATAGGCGCCCAGCAGCGGCAGACCGGCGAGCGCCAGATCGCCGATGACGTCCAGCACCTTGTGACGGGCGCATTCATTGGCGAAGCGCAGACCCTCGGCATTCAGCAGGCAGGTCTCGTCGAATACCAGCGAGTTCTCGAACGACGCCCCGCGGGCGAAGCCGGCTTCGAGCAGTTTCGCCACATCGCTCATGCAGCCGAAGGTACGGGCACGGCTGACTTCGCGGCGGAAGCTTTCGGGGTTGAGATCGAGGGAGAAATTCTGCTTGCCAATCACCGGATTGGCGAAGTCGATTTCAACGTCGGCGCGGAAACCGTTGGCGTAGGGTCGCAGCTCCGCGACGCTCTCGCCCATCTTGACCTGGATCGGCTTCAGAACCTGGAGGAAGCGGCGGGGAGCGGCCTGCTCGACCACACCGGCCTGATCGATGGCGGCAACGAATGCGGCAGCGCTGCCGTCCATGATCGGAACTTCGGGCCCATCCACCTCGATGGTGGCGTTATCGACGCCCATACCGCGCAACGCGGCCAGAACGTGCTCGGCGGTCGAGACCAGCGGGCCTTCGCGGTCACCCAGCACGGTGGCGAACGCGGTCGCGGTGACGGATTTGGCGGTGGCCCGCACTTCGCGCTCCGTTCCATCCGGAGCGACGCGGACAAAAACAAAGCCCGCATCGACCGGAGCGGGCCCGAGAGTCAGTTGAACAGCGGCACCAGAATGTACGCCAACACCCGTCACGGTGGCTTGCGACCGAAGCGTGGTCTGTCGGCTGAACTGCATGCGTAAAGTGCCCAAAACTTAACACCGGAAGATCAGAGCTGACCGAAGGCGGTGCGACTCGATCCAAGTGTCCCCAAAGACGCGGAAACCATACTGGTTGCCCTAAAGTCCGCCAACTCACGCTTTTTTACGTATTGTTACCCCAATTCGCCGCATTGGCGCCGCGCGTTAACCATATTTCAGCACGGCTTTGGCGCAGGAGCAATTCGCGTCATCCGAATGAGATTAAATTACGTTTAGAATCAAATGCTTAAATAATCCCTCATCATCTTCCCACGCAAACGAAAACCCCGGCGGGATGCGCCGGGGTTTTCCAATCGTTTACTTTAGTCACAATTCGTCAGTTCGACTGCCGCCGCAAAAATGCGGGGATATCAAGATGATCGTCGCCCTGTGGCGCCGGCGCAACAGGTGCCGGGCGGCCGTGGAGGTCGAGCCCCTGCGGTGCGGGACGGCGCGCATATTCCGAAACCGGATCATGCGCCGCCATCTGCTGGGCCACGGTACGCTGCGGCCTGCGCTCGGGGAGCGGTGGCATCTGCTCCATGGCCGGTCCGGACGCCCGGGCCGCGATCGGCGGCTCGTTTTCCTCGTCGCGCCGCCCGAGGCCAACATTGGCCAGACGCTGCAACAACGACAACCGGACCTTCTGCGGCTGGTCCTGATCGACCTCGCCCCTCGCCTGACGAATCTCGTTCTGAGCCGGCATCGGCAAGTCGTTGAACGTCGGCATCCGCGGCGCCCGCATCGGCATGCGCTCGGCGGCCTTCGGAATGAAGGCGTCCGGCGGCGGCGGTTCATGCATCTCAGCGCGCGGCGCGTCGTGCTCGGGGAACAGCGACGGCTTCTGCGCGATCGGGCGCACCGTCACGTCACCGTAGGAGGCGGGCTGGATCTGAGCCGGCGCTGCCGCCGGCATCGGCTCAGCGGCCACGGCGGCCTCGATCGCGGCCAGTGTCGCACGCTCATGGTTCGGAGCCTGCTGCGGCACAGGAGCCGGAGCCGGCTGACGCGGAGCCTCAGTGCGCGGCGCCGGAGCGGCAGCAGCGGCGGCGCGCTGACGGGCGGCGAGATCGGCCAGACGATTGTCGGTCGAGGCACCATGTGCAACGGCCGCAGTCGGAGCAGCGTTCGGCGCAGCGGCGCGAGCGAGAGCGGCCTGCTCGATGCCGGTGGCGACGACCGAGACGCGGGTCACGCCGTCGAGGTTCTCGTCGAAGGTGGCGCCGACGATGATGTT
>JAFKKL010000117.1 GCA_017305595.1 Hyphomicrobiales bacterium
GATCCATTTCTTCCAGCGTGGTGCAGCGATAGTCGATCGAGACATGCGATTTGTCGGCATGCAGCTTCGCCGCCGCGATGTTGCTTTCCGACGGATCGACACCGATCACCTGCGCGCCAAGCCGCGCTAAAGGTTCGCACAACAAGCCTGCGCCGCAACCGATATCGAGCACGCGCAGGCCTTCAAGGCAGGTCAGACTGCGCGCGTTGCGGTCGAACTTGCGGCAGGCGGCGTCGCGGATGAAGGCAAGCCGCAGCGGATTGATCTTGTGCAACGGCGCCATCTTGCCGCGCGGATCCCACCACTCGGCCGATAGTTTCGAGAACTTTGCGATCTCAGCGGGATCGACGCTGGGGCTCGATGCGCCGGAAACGTCTGTTTGCATGGTCATGATCGGCGCGCGCCTCCTGATTATCGCGCGGTAATGAAGTTGCGGAACGCCAGCGGCGAAGCAATCGTCTTGATCGTCTCGACACCCTCGCCGACGCCGCGAATCGTCACGTCACCATAGTTCAAAACCCGCCCCAGAATGCTCTGGTTGACGTCGACGCTCTCCACCTTGTCGAGACTCATCTCGAAGGTGCGCCGCTTGATGAAGCCTTCCTTATGAACCACCCGCAGGCTGGTGACGTCGGTTTCGGTGGTCCAGCGTTTGAACCAGGCCCGGAACGACAGATAAAATGCGACCAGCGCGGCCGCCGCCGACAGCACAAGACAAACCAATACGAGGGTGCCCTGCAGGGTCATCTGCGATCCCACCAGCAGGGCAATGGACACGATCCAGCCGATAAGCCCCGGCAGGTAGAACACCCAGTGCAGGTTGGTCGAATACAGCAACTTTTCGCCCGGCTGCAGGATATCGTCGATATAGCGCCCCATCGGCCTCTCGCAATTGCCCGTGACAGGCCGCCCGGCGTAAACCGGTTGCCTGCCTGTCGGCTCGCCGGTATGTATACGCGCCTTTCGGCACTGCGGCACGTCCCGGCCGCACCATATCTTGTTGTCTTCAAGGAACATACCATCCGCCATGGGCCGGCTTGTCATGAAATTCGGCGGTACGTCCGTCGCCAACATCGAACGCATCCGCAACGTCGCGCGGCACGTCAAACGCGAGGTCGATGCCGGCCATGACGTGGCCGTGGTGGTTTCGGCGATGTCCGGGAAAACCAACGAGTTGGTGGCGTGGTGCCGCGACGCCTCGCCGATGCACGATGCGCGCGAATACGACGCCGTGGTCGCCTCCGGCGAGCAGGTCACCTCGGGGCTTCTGGCCATCGCGTTGCAGGCTCTCGGGATTCAGGCCCGCTCCTGGCAGGGCTGGCAGATTCCGATCAAAACCTCGGACGCCCACGCCTCGGCCCGCATTCTCGACATCGACGGCAGCGAAATCGTCAAACGCTTCGCCGACCGCAAGGAGGTCGCGGTGATCGCCGGTTTCCAGGGCATCAATCCGCAGACCGGCCGCATCACCACGCTCGGCCGTGGCGGCTCGGACACCTCGGCGGTGGCCATTGCCGCCGCAATCAAGGCCGACCGCTGCGATATCTATACCGATGTCGACGGCGTCTATACCACCGACCCCCGAATCGTGCCGAAGGCCCGCCGCCTCGACAAGATCGCGTTCGAGGACATGCTGGAACTGGCCTCGCAGGGCGCCAAGGTCTTGCAGGTGCGTTCGGTCGAACTCGGCATGGTCCACAACATGCCGATCTTCGTGCGCTCCAGCTTCGTCGAGCCCGACGCGATCGATCCTCACGCCACACCGCCCGGAACGCTGATTTGCAGCGAGGAAGAAATGATGGAAAGCCACGTTGTCACCGGAATCGCCTTCTCGAAGGACGAGGCGCAGATTTCGGTCCGCCAGATCGAGGACAAGCCCGGCGTCGCCGCCGCGATTTTCGTGCCGCTGGCCGCCGCCAACATCAATGTCGACATGATCGTCCAGAACGTCTCGCAGGACGGCAAGACCACCGACCTGACCTTCACCGTTCCGGCCAGCGACTTCGACCGCGCCAAGGAGACCATTTCGTCCGCCAAGGACCAGATCGGTTACGCCCGGCTCGACAGCGCGACCGACGTCGCCAAGGTCTCAGTGATCGGCTCGGGCATGCGCAGCCACGCCGGCATCGCCGCCAAGGCCTTCGCCGCGCTGGCCGAGCGCAACATCAACATTCGCGCCATCACCACATCCGAGATCAAGTTCTCGGTGCTGATCGACGCCGCCTATACCGAACTGGCGGTGCGTACACTGCATTCGCTGTACGGTCTCGATAAAGGCTAACCCGAGGAAGGCATACGGAGGCGGCCGTGAACGATATCGCAAGCGCCGCCAACGCCTTCCTGCTGGTGTTCGCGGGCCTGTTCCCGATCGTCAATCCGATCGGCGGCGCGCCGATTTTCCTGCGTCTCACCTATCCGAGCCCGACGGATCGTCCGTCGCTGGCGGCGGGCGTTGCCGTCAACAGCTTCCTCCTGCTGCTGGGATCGCTGATCATCGGCTCACATGTGCTGGAGTTCTTCGGCATCACGCTGCCCATCGTCCGCATCGCCGGCGGCAGCGTGGTGGCGGCCTTCGCGTGGAAGCTGTTGCACTCCAATGAGGAACTCGAGGATCAGCGCAGCGTCACCGACCATGCGCCGGACGCCCGCCTCGATGCCTTCTATCCGCTGACCATGCCGCTGACGGTGGGTCCCGGCTCGATCTCGGTCGCGATCACGCTGGGCAGCCAGCGACCGGCCGTCAGCGGCGGTATCGGCGACTTCGCGATGGTCGCCGGAGGTGCAGTGGCCGGGTTGGCGGCCATCGGGGCGACGATCTACGTCTGCTATCGTTTCGCCGGCAATCTGGTGGCTGCGCTGGGCCGGCGCGGCACCAGCGTTGTGATGCGACTGTCGGCTTTCATCCTGCTCTGCATCGGCATCCAGATCATCTGGAACGGCTACGTGGCGCTGACGACGCAGGCCGGCTGATCGCCTCCTCTCGCCCGTCGGAAATACCGCCAGGCATCCCTGCTGCCCGTAAATTTGGCAGGGGATTTGCTTGGCAAAACAAGCTGCAATTCGCTATACGGCCTTAACAGACCGCCAGCGCCAGCGCGGCTGCCCCGAAGGGGAACAAAAGCGGGTTTTTGCGCGCCCTCGCGACGTGTAAAATAGCCAAAGTTTATATTTTGACGATTGGGAGACCTGCGGCACGGATGCCGCCGGGGGCCCGCAGGGAAGGACATCGGCACATGCGGAGCGCGTCGGGTGGCCCCCGCGTCTTGCTGAGACGGCTCCGTGAGGTCATGGCGGAGCAGGTCAGCGCTCAGGAACGCCTCGACAAGATCGTGGTGCTGATCGCTGCCAACATGGTGGCCGAAGTCTGCTCGACCTATGTGCTGCGCATCGACAACACCCTGGAACTCTACGCCACCGAGGGTCTGAACCGCGACGCCGTTCACCAGACCGTCCTTCACGCCCACGAGGGTCTGGTTGGTCTGGTTGCCAGCGAGGCCACCCCGCTCAACCTCTCCGACGCCCACAGCCACCCGGCCTTCTCGTTCCGCCCTGAAACCGGCGAAGAAATCTACAACTCCTTCCTCGGCGTGCCGATCCTGCGCGCGGGCAACACGCTTGGCGTACTGGTGGTGCAGAACCGCGCCAAGCGCACTTACGTCGAGGAAGAAGTCGAGGCCTTGCAGACCACCGCCATGGTTCTGGCCGAGATGATCGCCTCGGGCGAGTTGTCGGCACTGGCGCGGCCCGGCGCGGAACCGGCTGCGCGGCATCCACAGCACAAGGCCGGTTCGATCCTGTCCGACGGCATCGCGCTCGGTCACGTGGTGCTGCACGAACCGCGCGTCGTCATCACCAACTACATCGCGGAAAATCTGCCGCAGGAAATAAAGCGGCTCGACGATGCGCTCACCAAGCTGCGCGCCGACCTCGATCGCATGCTGGAGCGCGGCGACGTTGCCGATGGCGGCGAGCATCGCGACGTGCTCGAAGCCTATCGCATGTTCGCCAACGACCACGGCTGGTCGCATAAGCTGCACGAGGCGGTCGCCACCGGCCTCACCGCCGAAGCCGCCGTCGAACGCGTGCAGTCCGATACGCGCGCGCGGATGTTGCGCTCGACCGATCCTTATCTGCGCGACCGCCTGCACGATCTCGAAGACCTCGGCCATCGCCTGATGCGCCAATTGGTCGGGCAGGATCATGCGCCGTCGCGCGAGCAACTGCCCGACAACGCCATCCTGATCGCGCGCTCGATGGGACCGGCTGCGCTGCTCGACTACGACCGCAAGCGGCTGCGCGGCCTCGTGCTCGAGGAAGGCACTGCCAATTCGCATGTCTCGATCGTGGCGCGCGCGCTGGGCATTCCGGCAGTCGGCGAGGTGCCGAACGCCGCCGGCCTCGCCGATCAGGGCGACGCCATCATCGTCGATGGCACCTCGGGCTCGATCTATGTCCGCCCTTCGGCCGAGGTGGAATCCGCCTATGCCGAGCGGGTGCGTTTCCGCGCCCGGCGGCAGGCGCAATATTCGGCGCTGCGCGACCGCCCGACCGTGACCAAGGATGGCCAGCCGGTTGAACTGCTGCTCAATGCCGGCCTCGTCATCGACCTGCCGCACATCGAGGACACCGGCTGCGGCGGCATCGGCCTGTTCCGCACCGAACTGCAATTCATGGTGGGGCAGAGCCTGCCGCGCTCGGTCGAGCAGTTGTCGCTCTATCGCGCCGTGCTGGATGCGGCGGGCAAGAAGCCGGTCACGTTCCGCACCCTCGACATCGGCGGCGACAAG
Organism: Hyphomicrobiales bacterium; assembly: GCA_017305595.1. Lineage (GTDB taxonomy): Bacteria > Pseudomonadota > Alphaproteobacteria > Rhizobiales > Xanthobacteraceae > 62-47. The sequence continues at coordinate 4,788 of JAFKKL010000117.1, forward strand.
GCGCTGCCCTATATGGAAACCGTTATCGAGGAGAATCCGGCGCTGGGCTGGCGCGCGATTCGTCTCGGCCTCGACCGGCCCGGCCTGCTGCGCGGCCAAATTCGCGCGTTGTTGCGCGCCGGCGGAGGCCGCGCATTGAAGATCATGTTTCCGATGATTTCGGAAATCGCCGAATTCGATCAGGCCAAGCTGATCGTCGAGCGCGAACTCACCTATCTGCGCCAGCACGGCCACGCGCTGCCCGAACGCATCGACATCGGCACCATGATCGAGGTGCCGGCGCTGCTCTATCAACTCGACGAGTTGTTCGAGAAGGTCGACTTCGTATCGATCGGCTCCAACGACCTGTTCCAGTTCCTGTTCGCGGTCGATCGCGGCAACTCGAAAGTCTCGGATCGGTTCGACACGCTGTCGGCGCCGATCCTGCGGGCCTTGCGCGACATCATCCGCAAGGCCACCGCGGCAAAACGCGACGCTTCGCTGTGCGGCGAGATGGCCTCGACGCCAATCGGCGCGCTGGCGCTGATCGCGCTCGGCTATCGCACGCTGTCGCTGTCGGCGACCGCCCACGGCCCGGTCAAGGCGTTGATCCTCGACCTCGACGCCAAGAAGGCGGAAGCGCTGATGGCGACGCTGCTCGATGCACCCGCCGGCAGCGTTTCCATTCGTGAGGAACTGAAGCGGTTCGCCGACGCCGAGGGGCTGTCGTTGTAGCGAGGCTCATCCGCCCGCTCCGCCCTCGCCTATCTTTTACCGAGACAATCCCATGCTGCCTGAAGCCAAACTCGACATCCTGCTGGCACGCCACGCCGAACTCGAAGCCCGATTGCTGGGCGATGTCGGCGCCGAGAACTACGTGCGGATGACGCGCGAACTGGCCGAACTCAATCCGGTGATCGACGCGGTCAAAGCCTATCGCTCGGCCGTCGCCGAACTCGCCGGTCTCGACGTGATGGTGAACGATCCCGCGACCGATCCCGAAATGCGCGAGTTGGCCGAAGCCGAACGGCCAGATTTGGAAGCGCGTCGCGACGAATTGATGCAACAGCTTCGTGTTGCGCTGTTGCCGAAGGATGCGATGGACGAACGCAACGTCATCCTCGAAATCCGCGCCGGCACCGGCGGCGACGAGGCCTCGTTGTTCGCCGGCGACCTGTTCCGGATGTACGAGCGCTTCGCTGCGTTGCAGGGCTGGAAGGTCGAAGTCATTTCCGCAAGCGAAGGCACCGTCGGCGGCTACAAGGAAATCATCGCCGAGGTGCAGGGCCGCGGCGTGTTCGCCAAACTGAAATTCGAATCCGGCGCCCATCGCGTGCAGCGCGTGCCGGATACCGAAACCCAGGGCCGCATCCACACCTCGGCGGCGACCGTCGCAGTGCTGCCGGAAGCCGAAGACGTCGATATCGACATCAAGAACGAAGACCTTCGCATCGAAACCATGCGCGCGCAGGGCGCCGGAGGCCAGCACGTCAACAAAACTGAATCAGCCATTCGGATTACGCATCTGCCGACCGGCATCGTGGTGATGATGCAGGACAGCCGCTCGCAACATAAGAACCGCGCCAGCGCCATGAACATCCTGCGCTCGCGGCTCTACGATGCCGAACGCCAACGGCTCGATTCCGAACGCTCCGCCGACCGGCGTGGCCAGGTCGGCTCCGGCGACCGCTCCGAGCGCATCCGCACCTACAATTTCCCGCAGGGCCGCGTCACCGATCATCGTATCAACCTGACGCTCTACAAATTGCCGCAAGTGATCGCCGGCGAAGCGCTGGGCGAATTGATCGACGCGCTGACCACCGAGCATCAGGCCGCACAACTGGCGGCACAGGGCGCGGCGGCGTAAACGTGGACATCTCCCTTGCAGGACAGACCATCGAGATGGCGCGCCGGAATCTAACGGCGCATCTTCAGGCTGCCGCGATCGAAAGCCCCGAACTCGATGCACGCTTGATGATCGGCGCGGTGACCCGGCTCGATCTCACCGGCCTCATCACCAAAACTGAGCAACGGCTGACCGCATTCGATGCGGCACGGCTGAAGGATTTCGCGCGGCGACGCATCGGCGGCGAACCGGTCGCGCGCCTGCTCGGCCACAAGGAATTCTGGGGGCTGGACTTCCAGCTTTCACCGGCGACGCTGGTGCCACGCCCGGATACCGAAACGCTGATTGAGGCCGCGCTCGATATCCTGCGTGCCGATGACATGACCACGTGCGCGCTGCGCATCGCCGATCTCGGCACCGGCTCCGGTGCAATTTTGCTGGCGCTGCTGCACGAGCTGCCAAACGCTATCGGCATCGGCACCGATATCAGCCTCACCGCACTGGAAACCGCGCGTGCCAACGCAGCGCGATTGGGTTTGGCGGATCGCGCCACCTTCGCGGCAAGCAATTTCGCCGCTGCCATCGCCGCGCCGTGTGACCTGATCGTGTCCAACCCGCCCTATATCCGGACCGGCGACATCCAGTCTCTCTCAACCGAAGTTCGTGAACACGACCCGCACCGCGCGCTCGACGGCGGCGACGACGGTCTCGATGCCTACCGGGTGATTCTCGGTCAGGCCGCCAATCTGCTGGCGCCCGGCGGTACGCTGATCCTCGAAATCGGCCAGCACCAGAGTGACGACGTCACCCGGCTGGCGCACGCCGCCAATCTGGTACCGCAGAGGCCGCCGCGCGCCGATCTCGGGGGCGTTCCGCGCGCCCTCGCGTTTCACCATTTGCCTCGATAAAGTCCGATTGGAACGCAAAAAAACCTCTTGGAATATCCACCGGGAACGACTACGTTCCGCTCATAATATTGGTCCGGGGTGATCGGCCCTCTCGATTGACGGGATTGAGGTCGAAGCTTTCGAAAAGAGAGCGTCCCTAGCAAAAGGTTCCAAAAGCTGGTCTCCATTGCGCGCGATAGCCGGGAAGGCTGCGCTGCCGATTGACCGCAAAGCCGACGAAAGCGCGATCTCATACGCTTGAGAACCCATACGAAACACATTCATACGAGATAGAGCGGGCTCGCACGATCAGGCGACCTTGCGAAGCAGATGGGCTTGCGAGTTTGTGAAAGCGGGCTGATTGATTTGATCCAGCGGGTCGGGCACGGGCTCGGCGGCGGTTGGGGAACGCGTCCTTGCTGAACGCGACATAGGGCAACATCGAGAGCTTCGAAGCACTCCGGTCGACATGATGCGGTGATCGCCGCACGCGGCCACTACTTAAATTCGAGATATCAGGTTCACGATCTAAGGCGGCAAACTAAGGATTGGTAAAAGGCGACACATGAGAAACGGTCAGAACAACAAGCGGATGCGCGGCCGAAACAACAATAACAATAATAACAACAACCGGCGCGGCCAGAATCCGATGACGCGAGTTTTCGAATCCAACGGTCCGGATATCAAGATTCGCGGCACCGCTTCTCACATCGCCGAAAAGTACGTCCAGCTTGCCCGCGACGCACGGGGCTCCGGCGATCCGGTCGCCTCGGAAAATTATTATCAGCACGCCGAACACTACTTCCGCCTGATCGCCGCCGCCCAGGAACAGTTTCGCCAGAACCAGCCGCAGCAGCAGCAGCCGCGCAATGACCTCGACATCGCCGACGAGGGCGAGGAGGGCGGCGACGGCTATTCCAGCTTCGGCGCCGAGCCGGGCTTCGTGCCGCAGCAGCAACCGTTTCCGCCGCGCGATAATCAGCATCATCAGCGCGACAACCAGCGGGATCGCCCGCGCGAGCAGCGCTTCCAGCCGCGTGACAACGAACAGCCGCGCGAGCAGCAGCAGCAGCCGAACGAGCGCGCCTATCGCGAGCAGCGCGCGCAACCGCAGCCGGATTATCAATCGCAGCCCGCGATGCCGCCGCTCGACAGCGGTGTCGACCGGTTGCCGTCATTCATCACCGGCGGACAATCGCAGGCCGGCAACGGTTTTGAGTCGAACGGCCAACCGAGCGGCCAGCCGAGCGGCGATCGTTTCCCGCCGCGCCGCCGCCGTCGCCCGCACGGGCCGCGCGCTGAAGCCAATGCGGCGCCCGCCGCCGAGGAAGCAAACTCCGGCAACGAATAGCGTCGAGATGGCGATACCATCAGCCGCATCACAACTTGATACCGTGATATAATTGAAAACGCCGCCGGATATGTCCGGCGGCGTTTTCGTTAAAACCGATCAGCGCTGAAACGTCGATGAGGTCGGCACCAGCACCGGGCCGAGCGAGGGAATCAGCCGCGTCCGTTCGCGATGCGCGGGAATGGCGCGATAGACCTGCTTGGTGGCCTCGACGATATGTACGCCGGCGACCGGCAGCGACAACGCCTCCCCCATCCGCTCCCATGCCAGCGCCGAACGCAGGAACCAGCCGCGCCCGATCGGCGGCATGAATAACGCCTCGCCCCAAGCACTCGGCGTGAACCATGTCTGCCGCAGCAAGTCGGTGATCTGCGTGCGCGAATACGGTCGGCCATGGCCGAACGGCGTCATGTCGGTGCGGGTCCAGACGCCGCGCCGATTTGGAATGACGGCCAACATGCGGCCCGACGGCGCCAGCACACGCCACACCTCGCGCAGCAGCGCTTCGGGATCGTCCGACATTTCCAGCGCATGCACCAACAGGATGCGATCCACTGCGGCATCTGGCAGCGGCAGCGACAGTTCATCGACCAGCGAGGCCAGCGCGGGGCGTCCGGTCGGCCACTTCAGCACGCCTTGCGCCGCCGGCATCATCGCGATGCACCGCTCAGCATCATCGCGGAACAGGCCGAGATACGGCGTCGGATACCCGATGCCGAGTACACGCTGCCCCTGCGCCTCCGGCCAGCAGGCATGAATGCCGCGATTGATCAGACGCCGCGCCACGATGCCGAGACGCCGTGAATAGAAATCGCGCAGATCGATCACATCGATGGCCATGATCAAACTCTAGCACGAGCCTTGCGCGCCGTGCATCCCGTCACGCGCGGCCATGTGCGGGCGTTTCACCGCAGCACTGGCTGTGGTAGCCTTGTGGCAGCTTAACGAACGGAGACGTCATGGCCGCCGAGATTCGCCTCTTCCCCTGCCTGTCGGATAATTTCGGCTATCTGATTCACGATCCGGCGAGCGGCGCGACCGCGTCGATCGATGCGCCGGAGGCCGCGCCCGTCATCAAGGCGTTGCAGCGCGAAGGCTGGCATCTGACGGACATCCTCGTCACCCACCATCACGCCGACCACGTCGGCGGCATCGCCGAGCTGAAGCAGAAATACGACTGCCGCGTCGTCGCGCCGCACGACAAGACCGCCGCCATTCCCGAGGTTGACGAGCGCGTCAAGCAGGGTGACACCGTGAAGATCGGCACGCTCACCGCGCGCGTGCTGGAGACGCCGGGCCATACGCTCGACCACGTCAGTTATGTTTTCGACGACGAACGCGCGCTGTTCGCCGCCGATACGTTGTTCTCGATCGGCTGCGGCCGCGTATTCGAGGGCACCTATCCAATGATGTGGGAGTCGCTCCTGAAGCTGCGCGCGCTGCCGGATGACATGCGGCTCTATTGCGGCCACGAATACACCGCCTCGAACGTCAAATTCGCGCTGGGGATCGAGCCTAACAATCCGGCGCTGCAAGCCCGCGCCAAGGACGTGGAGGCGCTGCGCGCTGCCGGCAAGCCGACGATTCCGGTGCTGCTCGGCGACGAAAAGAAAGCCAACGTGTTCCTGCGTGCCGATGCGCCCGAAGTCGCCGCCGCCGTCGGCCTCGCCGGCAAGAGCGCCGCCGACGTGTTCGGCGAATTGCGCGAACGCAAGAACAAGTCCTGATGGCGCGCACGCCGCGCCCGAGCGCTGCCGAGATCATCGCGCGGCTCGATCTGAAGCCGCATCCCGAAGGCGGGCATTTTCGCGAGACGTTTCGCGACTCCCGTTGCGATGCGCAGGGACGCGCGGCGTCGACTGCGATCTATTTTCTGCTGGCGCGCGGCGAGCGTTCGCACTGGCATCGCATCGACGCGGTGGAGACGTGGCACTTTTACGCCGGCGATCCATTGCTGCTCGAGATCGCCGACGACAGCGGAATCCGCGTGGTGCAATTGGGACCCGATATCATCGCGGGCGAACAGCCGCAGGGCATCGTTCCGGCGCACGCGTGGCAAGCCGCCGAGAGCATGGGCGACTGGACGCTGGTCGGCTGCACCGTCGCGCCGGGATTCGAGTTCGCACAATTCGAGCTTGCGCCGCCGGGCTGGTCGCCGCTTCGCTAGAGCATTTTCGAGCAAAGTGGATACCCGTTCGCGTAAAGAAAACGCATTAAAACCAGAATCTAGAGTCCCGTTCCGATTCCATCGGAACGAGACTCTTAGGAGCGTTTGCGAAACATATCCTTCGCCGCGATCAATCCGCCGCCGGCGATCAGGAACGCGGCGAGCGCGATGGCGGCGGTCGCCTGCGCGTATCCGGCGATGATCAGGAAGCCGGTCGACAACAGCGGTGTGGCGTAGGACGCGGCCCCCAGCACGCGAATTTCGCCATGCTTCATGCCGATGTCCCACGCATAGAACGCAGCCCCCACCGGACCGAGACCTAGCAACACGATCGCCAGCCACTGCATCGCGGTTTCCGGCCATATCGTGGTTTCGATTGCGAGGTGGACCATCGCGGCAAGCACCGCGGTGGCGAGGCAAAAGCCCGCCACCGCATCGGTCGGCACCGCTTTCAGCTTTCGCGACAACACCGAGTAGGCTGCCCAAACGAACGCGGCGATGAAGGCCGCGACGAAACCGGGAATCTGCGCGGCGGTGTATTGCACGCCGGTATTGCCCGCGAACAGCAGCACCGTTCCCGCCAGACCCAGCAGCGCGCCGATGATGTGATGCCGCGCCAGCCGCTCACCGGGCAGCAGCGAAGAGAACAGCACGATCAGCAACGGCCAGAGATAATTCAGCAGGCCCGCCTCCGCCGGCGGCGCGAGCCGCAACGACAGAAAATACAGCGCGTGATAACCGAACAGCCCGCCGATGCCGACCGCCCATGCGATCGTCGGCAACCTCAGCGCGCGCGTCGCGCCACCGCGCAACAGCACGGTTGCGCTTCCGACCGCGCCGCCGATGGCAAACGTCATCGCGGCGAGTTGGAACGCCGGAATGTGACCGGTGGCGACCGTGAGGACTGCCAGCAGCGACCACATCACGATCGCTGTCAATCCGAAGAGGGTAGCTGTGCGGGAGGTCATGGGACGAAGTCTAGACTGAGTCATTCCGGGTCTGCGCCTGTAGAACGCGCAGTCCGGAATGACAAGCCTTAGACCCCGCGACAGTTAGGCGTGATACTGGCCGCCGTTCACCGTGAGCGTCGAGCCTGTGATAAAGCCGGCATCGTCGGCCGCGAGGAATACTACGGCGCGCGCGATTTCTTCCGGCTCGCCGAGGCGGTTAACCGGAATCTGCGGCAGGATGTTTTTCTCGACCACGTCCTTGGGCACGGCCTGCACCATTTCGGTGTTGATGTAGCCCGGGCAGATCACGTTGACGGTGATACCGCCTTTGGCGTTCTCCAGCGCGAGCGCCTTGGTGAAGCCGATGTCGCCGGCCTTCGCCGCCGAATAATTGACCTGGCCGAATTGCCCCTTCTGGCCGTTGATCGACGAGATGTTGATGATGCGACCGAACTTGCGCGCGCGCATGCCTTCGATCACCGGACGCGTCATGTTGAACAGCGAACCGAGATTGGTGTTGATCACGGCATTCCACTGTTCGACAGTCATCTTGTGGAACGCGCCGTCCTTGGTGATACCCGCATTGTTGACAAGGATTTCAATCGGCCCGAGGTCGGCCTCGACTTTTTTGATGCCGTCGGTGCAGGCGTCAAACGAACTGACGTCCCACTTGTAGACCGGGATCCCGGTCTCTGCCTTGAATTTCTCTGCCGCCGCATCGTTACCGGCATAGCTCGCGGCAACCTTGCATCCGGCCGCTTTCAGCGCCTTGCTGATCGCCGCGCCAATTCCTCTCGTCCCTCCGGTCACCAATGCAACACGCGCCATAATATCCTCCTCGAGATCCTTTTACCCCGCCGATACGTCGTCTGCGGTTTCGCCATCTTCACGACAAAAAATGCCCGGCGCAAGGCCGGGCATTGATGGTGAGTCAGAAGGTATCAGGAGGCAGCGTCAAGATGTCGCCATAACGCGTGCCACTTCGTTATCAGTTGCGCTCGACGCACATCGCGATGCCCATGCCGCCGCCGATGCACAGCGTGGCAAGGCCCTTCTTGGAATCGCGCTTCTGCATTTCGTGCAACAGGGTGACAAGTACGCGTGCCCCCGATGCACCCACCGGATGACCGATTGCAATCGCGCCACCGTTGACGTTGACCTTCGACGTATCCCAGCCGAGATCCTTGTTGACGGCACAAGCCTGCGCCGCGAACGCCTCGTTGGCTTCGATCAGGTCGAGATCGGCGATATTCCAGCCGGCCTTCTTCAGCGCGGCGCGCGAAGACGGGATCGGACCGGTGCCCATGATCTTCGGATCGACGCCGGCATGAGCCCACGACACGATACGCGCGATCGGCGTGCGGCCTTCCTTGGCGGCCTGCTTCGCACTCATCAGCACGACAGCGGCAGCGCCATCATTGATGCCCGACGCGTTGGCCGCGGTCACCGTGCCATCCTTCTCGAAAGCCGGACGCAGCTTGGCGATGGACTCAACCGTCACGCCCGACTTCGGATACTCGTCGGTGTCAACGACGATCTCGCCCTTGCGCGACTTCACGGTCACCGGGACGATCTCATCCTTGAACCGGCCGGCCTTCTGCGCCGCTTCGGCCTTGTTCTGCGAACCGGTCGCGAACTCGTCCTGCTGCTGGCGGGTGATCTGATACTGTTTGGCGACGTTCTCGGCAGTGTTGCCCATGTGATAGCCGTTGAAGGCATCCCACAGACCGTCCTTGATCATCGTGTCGACGAACTCGAGCGCGCCCATCTTGACGCCGCCACGCAGGTACTGGGCATGCGGGGCCATGCTCATGGATTCCTGGCCGCCAGCGACGACGACATCGGAATCGCCGTTGAGGATCGCCTGATAGCCCAGCGCCACCGTGCGCAAGCCGGAGCCGCAGAGTTGGTTGACACCCCAGGCCGGGCTTTCGACCGGAATGCCGGCAGCGATCGAGGCCTGCCGGGCCGGGTTCTGGCCCTGCGCCGCGGTCAGGATCTGACCCATGATGACTTCCGAGACACGGCCCGGCTCGATACCCGCGCGTTCCAGCGCGGCTTTGATAGCGACCGCGCCGAGATCGTGCGCCGGCATAGTGGCGAAAGCGCCGTTGAAGCTTCCGACCGGGGTGCGGGCGGCACTGACGATGACGACATCGTCTGACATGGACATCTCCTGGGCTTGAGGGCTGTGAGGCTTGAAGTCTGTAAGGCTTTAAGTGATTGCGGGAATTATGATTTGGCGCGGCTGCCGCCGGTCTGGCGGGGCTCTGTCGCCGCTATCCTGTTAACCTAGCCGGGACGTGTCAATCGCCTTGCGAGAGAAAGTGATTTCCGCGCCGCATCCAATGCTGCGCAATATTGCAGCAAGCCCCGCAGCATCACCGCCCCAATCCGTCGGGGAATTGTTCCGATGGCTCCTATGGGCTTGTTAATGCAAATCCTTTAGCGCGACGATGCCCTCAGCCCGATCGCCCCGTTGCCCCAATCGAACCCTGATCTTTGTTGCACAAAACGGTAGCCGAGCCCCTGCGAAAGTGCTTACTTTGTTGCATCGCGTTACCCGCCCGCCTACGGCGTCCCTGTCCCCGGTGTTTATGTGAGAGCATATGGCGAAAACAGAGCAACCTACGACGATCAAGAAATACGCCAATCGGCGGCTGTATAATACCGGAACCAGCACCTACGTCACGCTGGAAGACCTCGCAGCGATGGTCAAGAACGGCGAGGATTTTCTAGTCTACGATGCCAAGACCGGCGAGGACATCACGCGCTCGGTGCTCGCGCAGATCATTTTCGAACAAGAAAACAAGGCAGGCCAAAACCTGCTTCCGACCACCTTCCTCCGCCAGTTGATCCGCTTCTATGGCGACAGCATGCAAATGGTGGTGCCGCGCTATCTTGAGCAATCGATTGATTCGCTGACGCGCGAGCAGGAAAAATTCCGCAAACAACTAAGCGACACTTTCAGCGCCGGTCCGTTCGCTCCGCTCGAGGAACATGTCCGCCGCAACATGGAACTGTTCGAGCGCACCTTCTCGATGTTCAAGCCGTTCGTGCCGACGCCGCGCACCAGCACCAGCGCAGCGCCGGCAGCACCGGAGAAAACACCCGAGCCATCTCCCGACGCCAACACCAACATCGACGACCTTCGCCGTCAGATGAAAGAGATGCAGGAACAGCTCGAACGCATGTCGAAGGACGCGAAAAAAGAAGATTGATCTGTTTTCGCGAACTGCACCAAGCTCGCTTCAACATAAAGGCGGCCCGGAAGGGTCGTCTTTTATTTTGAAGGCAGGCGATCGGTTCAGCCGAGGATCGCGGGCTGCGACACCGTCGAAGAGAGCCACGGCCGCTGCGACGATGCGAGGCCGATCAGGTGACCCTGAATGTAATCGCAGCCCCACTCCGACAACATTTGCGCGGCTTCCGCATCCTGCACCCATTCGGCGACGGTCTTGATGCCGAGGCGGCGCGCGAGATCGATCAATGTCTGCACGAAAGCGCGGTCGTCGTTCGACTGCGTGAGGTTACGAACAAAAGCCCCATCGATCTTGACGATATCGACGCCGAGTTTCCGCAGATTGCGGAACGAGGTATAGCCCGCGCCGAAATCATCGATGGCAATGCGGCAGCCGAAATTCTTCAAGCGGTTGACGAAACCGCGCACGTCGTCGATGTCCTGAATTGCAACGGTCTCGGTGATCTCGACGATCAGCCGCGTGGCGACGTCAGGATGCGCCTTGAGCAGCGATTCCATGATCGCCCACCAATCAGGGTCCATCGTCGTGCCGGGCGAGATATTGAGGCTGAGTTGGACGCCGGGAGCTTCGGCCAGTTCGGCGATCACCAACTCAAGTACGCGATGATCGACCAGCCGGATCAGACCGAGCTTCTCGGCGATCGGAACGATGTCGGGTCCCAGCAGAAACTCGCCGTTGTCCTGCCGCATGCGAACCAGCGATTCGTAGAACACCACCTCGTTGCGCGCCTTCGCATCCACCACCGGCTCGAAGCCGAGACCGATGCGACGCTGGTTGAGCGCGGTGACGATTTCGTCGGTGACTCGGATGTTAAGGCGGCGCTGGGTTTCGCGTTCGACGTTCGGCTGCCACAGCGAATACGATCCCTGCCGGCGGGATTTCGCAGCCTCGAACGCTTCCTGCGAACGATTCATCGCATCGTCAACGCTGCGTGCGTGACGCGGAATACTGACAGCGCCGATCGATGCTGTCACTGCGACGGGACCCAATTTGGTCGGCACCACCGGCTCACGCACGCCGGCGAGAAAGCGCTCGGCGGCGACCTGCATGTCGTCGACACCGCAGTTCTTCAGGATCAGACCGAACTTGTTGCCGGAGAAGCGGCCCATCACATCGCCACCGCGCAGCCGTGCGCGAATGCGGGCCGAGACTTCGCAGATCACCTGATCCGCGACATCGAAGCCGAACGCATCGTTGATGCGCGCGAGGTGATCGATGCCGATCACGATGAAGGCGGCTTGCGTGCGAAACCGGGCGGTATCGTCCAACGTCGCCGCCAGCAAAGTAACCAGCTGAGAACGGTTGAATTCGCAGGTAAGCGGATCGTGTCGCGACAATTGCAAAAGCTGTTCGTCACGCGCGTGGCGCTCGTTGTCGGTGCGCATCGCACCGTGGGCGCGCTCCGGCGCGCCAGCAGCGCCGGCAAACCAGCGG
>JAFKKL010000213.1 GCA_017305595.1 Hyphomicrobiales bacterium
CGCCGCCTTCGCCGACATGATCCGCGACGCCGGCTTCGCGCGCGTCAACTGGCAGCCGCTGTCCGGCGGCATCGTGGCACTGCATTCGGGCTGGCGCTTGTGATCTCCGCACTCTCGCATGTCGCGCGGCTGACACGCGCCGCTTACGTATTCGCGCGTGAGGGCGTGTTCGGAACCGTCGATCCGGCGTTGGTGCCGGCGCCGGGCCAGATCCTGCTGCGCACGGCGCGGCTGATCGAACGACGCGGCGCGAAATCCGGCCCGCGCCTGTCGCGCGCGCTGACGCGGCTCGGTCCCGCCTATCTGAAGCTCGGACAATTCCTCGCCACGCGGCCTGATGTCGTCGGCGTTGCGCTCGCGCGCGATCTCGAAAGCCTGCAAGACCGCCTGCCGCCGTTCCCGCAGGCGGAGGCCGAAAGCGTCGTTGCCACGTCGCTGGAACGTCCTGTGGCACAGGCGTTCGCGACATTCGGTCCGGCGGTCGCCGCCGCCTCCATCGCGCAGGTGCATCGCGGCGAGGTGGAGCGCGATGGCGAACGCCGGCAAGTCGCGGTGAAGGTTTTGCGCCCGCACGTCGGCACGCGTTTCCGCCGCGACCTTGCCGACTTCCAGTTCGTTGCCGAGCGCGCGGAACGCTATTCGGCAGAAGCGCGGCGGCTGCGGCTGATCGAGATCATCAACACCATGTCGCGCTCGGTCGCGATGGAGATGGACCTGCGGCTGGAAGCGGCCGCGCTCTCCGAGATGGCGGAGAACACCCGCGACGATCCCGACTTCCGCGTGCCGACGGTGGACTGGGACCGCACCACCAACAACGTGCTGACGATGGAGTGGATCGACGGCATCGCGCTCAACGACCACGCGCGGCTGGCCTCGTCGCAGGTCGATCTGCCCGATCTCGGCCGCAAGGTGATCCAGAGTTTCCTGCGCCACGCGCTGCGCGATGGCTTCTTTCACGCCGACATGCATCCCGGCAACCTGTTCCTCGACGACTCGGGGCGGCTGGTCGCGGTCGACTTCGGCATCATGGGCCGGCTCGGGCTGAAGGAGCGGCGCTTTCTTGCGGAGATCCTGCTCGGCTTCATCACTCGCAACTATCGCCGCGTCGCCGAGGTGCACTTCGAGGCCGGTTATGTGCCGGCGCACCATTCGGTGGAGAATTTCGCACAAGCCATCCGCGCCATCGGCGAGCCGATCCACAACCGCACCGCCGAGGAAATCTCCATGGCGAAGCTGTTGTCGCTGCTGCTGGAAGTCACCGCGCTGTTCGACATGCAGACCCGGCCGGAGCTGATTCTGCTGCAGAAGACCATGGTGGTGGTGGAAGGCGTGGCCCGCAGCTTCGACCCCAAGCTCGACATCTGGACCGTGGCCGACCCGGTGGTGCGCCAATGGATCGAACGCAACCTCGGGCCGATCGGCCGCATCCAGGGCGCGATGGCCGGCGCCGGCGAACTGGGCAAGGCCATGAGCGGCCTCCCCGCCATCGCCTCGCGCTCGATCCGGGTGCTGGAACAGCTCGAGGTGATGGTGCGCGACGGACTAGTGCTGTCGCCCGACACCATCGCCGCGCTGGGCCGCGTCCGCGCCCGGCAGAATCGCTGGCGCACCGTGGGCGTATGGGTGATCGCCATCACCTTCGTCAGTATTTTGTGGCTGGTGCGCTAATCCATTCTGATTGCATCGCCCAATTACGAATGATAGCATTGCTATCATTTTTGACATGGAAGCTGCCATGGCCAGCCTGACCATCCGCAAGCTCGACGACGCCATCAAAGCCGAACTCCGCTTGCGTGCAGCGCAACATGGACGATCCGTCGAGGATGAAGTGCGCAACATTTTGCGCGATGCGGCAAGTGGTGGAGCGTTAGCCACCGAACTTTCACATCGCACCGCAACATCGAAAGAGAGCGTAGCTGGAGGCCAAGATGCCGGTGTTTTGCGTGCGACTCTTATCATCGGTGGCGGAATCGCGGCCTATAAAGCGCTGGACTTGATCCGCCGCCTCAAGGACAACGGCTTCGCCGTCCGCTGTGTGCTGACAAATGCTGCGCAGCAATTCGTCACTCCGCTGGCCGCCAGCGCCCTCTCCAACCAGCGCAGCTATACCGATCTGTTCGATTCCGCGAGCGAGTTCGATGCCGGGCATATCCGACTGGCGCGGGACTGCGACCTGATCTTGGTCGCCCCCGCCACCGCCGATCTGATGGCAAAGATGGCACAGGGCCATGCCGATGATCTCGCCACTGCTATCCTGCTGGCAACCGACCGGCCGGTGCTGCTGGCGCCGGCGATGAACCCCCTGATGTGGGCCAACGCCGCTACCCGGCGCAATGTCGCGCAATTGCAGCGTGACGGCGTCCGCATGATCGGCCCCAACAGCGGCACCATGGCGGAGGCGGGCGAAGCCGGCGTCGGCCGCATGTCGGAGCCGCTGGAGATCGCCGCGCAGGCGCTGGAGGTGGTC
>JAFKKL010000214.1 GCA_017305595.1 Hyphomicrobiales bacterium
ATAAAATTTTCGGCCGGATGTCGGAATCGCCCGAAGCGTGTCGTCCTTGGGGCAATCGAAGCCGATAATTCCACAGGAGTACAAGCCATGTCGACCGTCGATCATGCCGCCCCGGCCTCGAGCGCCGCCGTCTGGATCGGGCGCGTCCTCAGCGGGTTGCTGATTGTTTTTCTGCTGTTCGATGGCGCCATCAAGCTGGTTCCGCTGCAAGTCGTCACCGACACCATGATCGAGCTTGGCTACAGCGGCAGCGTCGACCAGGCGCGGCTGCTGGGCGTGCTGACGCTGCTGTGCACAATGCTCTACGCCATCCCGCGGACGTCCATCCTCGGCGCGATCCTGTTGACGGGCTATCTCGGCGGCGCGATGGCGACACATCTGCGCATCGGCAATCCGCTGTTCACCCACCTGCTGTTCGGACTTTACCTCGGCGTGATGGCGTGGGGTGGCCTGTATCTGCGCGACACAAGGCTGCGCGCATTTATCCCGTTCCGATCGCCCGATTGATTCAATGCCCGTCATACTGTCGTCACCGCGCGGGTGTTGAAGCGCGGCGGCGGCCTCCAGACTTCAACCTAGGAGAAGACCCATGCAGCTCAATCCTTATCTGTTCTTCGACGGCAATTGCGAAGAGGCGTTCAGGTTTTACGAAAAGACGCTGGGCGGCAAGATCGAGGCGATGATGCACACCGAGGAAGCGCCGACCGACGCGCAATGCGCGATGGGTGACAGCATGAAGGGCAAGGTGATGCACGCCTTCATGCGCCTTGGCGATTTCAGTCTGATGGCGAGCGATTCGCCACGCGAGCATTTCGAGAAGCCGCAGGGTTATGCGGTGTCGCTGAACTACGACGATCCGGCGGAAGCCGAGCGCATCTTCAAGGTGCTGTCCGAGGGCGGCACCGTGCCGATGCCGGCCGGCCCGACCTTCTTCGCGCGCTTCTTCGGCATGTGCGTCGACAAATACGGCACGCCGTGGATGGTGAACTGCGCGTTGCAGACCTGCCCGTAACAGCGTCGCCGTCTAGCGTGGTTGCACGCTTTGCCACCACGCCTGCAACGCATCAGCATCAGGCGGCAGCGTTGCGGCGTCGGGGGCGTAGGTGCGCCAGGCATCGCGCTGCTTCTCGGAGACCGTGGTGAGGACCGGCTTGCCGGCGGCCACTGCGGCATCGAACACCGAGGCGAGGCCCTGATGCATCGCTTCAAGCTTGCCGAACTTGCTGAGCACGATGACGTCGCTGTCTTTCAATTGCTCCAGCAGTCCGCTGCCTGCGGCTTCGACGCCGGAGGGATCGAGGTGGCACGAGGTGTTGCTCGGCGCGGTCAGGAAATAGATCTTGTACGGCTGGCCGGTTGCGATGTCGCGCAGCAGTCCGGCGCCGCAGGTACGGTCCGGGATGCCATGGGTTTCGGCGATGACGCCGCCGACCTTGACGCCTGCGGCGCGCCACGCCGCGACGGCGTCACTGAGCAGCGCTTGCGTCGGCGTGCCGTCACCGCCGACGATGGCGGCGACCTTGCTTGCAGTTGAAGGCTTGCTTGCGGCGGCTGACATGGCAAAAATTCCTCGAACTGACGGATCGATCGCAGATATTACTACACCATTCGCCAGCCGGAATCGTTGCGGCCGCGCAACTAAAGGCTTTCCGCTTTTGACGGAATCAGCCGTCGTCATGCGCGGACTTGATCCGCGCATCCATCTTCTTCGAAAAAATGATGGATTGCCGGGTCAAGCCCGGCAATGACCGTCTCGTGATGTTTCCAACAAAATCGAAAACTTCCTATCCCAGCATCTGGGTGTCGCCGCAGATCGAGATCGCCTGTCCGGAAATGGTCTTGCCGCGCGGGCTGCACATGAACACGATCTGGTCGGCGAGTTGCTGCGGCGTCACGTAATCCTTGATCGACGTATAGGAGAACGCGATCTTTTCCATCTCGGCGTAGGAGAGGCCGCGCTGCTGTGCCTTGGCTTCCAGCACGCGGCGCTGGCGATCGCCGGCGACGAGGCCGGGCAGGATGGCGTTGACGCGGATGTTATCGGGGCCGAGTTCGATCGACAGCGACTTGGTGAAGCCGATCACGCCCCATTTCGCCGCCGCATAAGGGCTGCGCATCGCGAAACCGAGCCGGCCCGCCGCCGACGAGATGTTGACGATGGAGGCGTTCCTGCTCTGCCGCAGCAGCGGCACCGCGAGCCGCGCGCAATTGAATTGCCCGGTGAGGCAGATCGCGAGGCAGCGGTCCCAGTCTTCCGGATGCATCTCGTCCACCTTGGCGGTGGGACCGGCGATGCCGGCATTGTTCACCAGCACGTCGAGGCCGCCGAGCGTGCGCGTGGCATCCTCGAACAAGGTCGCGACCGCTGCGCGGTCGGCGACGTCGCAATGACTGGTCGAAATCGTCGCATTGCTCTTGCGCAACGCGTCGAGCCCGGCGTCAT
>JAFKKL010000118.1 GCA_017305595.1 Hyphomicrobiales bacterium
GTCGACCTTGATCTCGCCGGTCGACGGCGGCAGCAGGCAGGAGATCATCTTCAGCAGCGTGGACTTACCGCAGCCCGACGGGCCGACCACGACAAAGAACTCGCCGTCATTGATGTGAAAATCGAGCGGGCGCAGCGAGGGCACGTCGCCCTCGCGCGTCCGGTAGGTCTTGGAGACGCCGGAGAGCTGAATACCCGAGCCGTCGGTCTGCTTGCCGCTTTCAGCAGCGACGCGCAGGTGTCCGCTTGGACGGACGATCGGTTGCATGGCAGGGCTCATCCGGCAATCACCTTACTTCGGCAGATAATCGTTGGTGTAGAAGGCTTTCGGATTTTCCTTGGCCTTCGCATCGAGCCCGCCGTACTCGACCATCAGATCGACGCTGTCCTTCATGTTCTGGTCGGTGACCTGGAAGGGCCGTTTGTCCTTGGTTTCCGGCGTGCGATAGAGCGGAATCGTCAGTTCGAAGCCTTGCGTCAGGGTGCCGATCTTGCCGCCCTTCGGATTGGCATCGAGGATCGACTGCGCGGCGGCAGCGGGATCCTTTTCGGCCGCCTCGACGGCCTTGGTGGTGGCCGACATGAAGCGTTTCACCAGATCAGCATTCTGCTTGACGTAATCGGTGTTGGCGATGATGCCGGATGAGACAAGGTTGATGCCGTAATCCGCGAACTTGATCGGATAGACGTCCTTGCCGGTGGCATCCTTGATCTTCATCGACTGGTCCATCACATAGCCGAGCAGCAGGTCGGCCTGACCGTTGATGACCGCGTTGAGCTTGGTCTGCGCATCGCCGGCGACGGTCTTGAAGTCGGATTCCTTGAGCCCGGTCTTCTTCAGGAACAGCGGCCATATCTGCGTGATGGAATCGGCGGGCGTGATCGCCACCGTCTTGCCCTTGATGTCTTCCGGCTTGCGGATGTTCTTATCGACGAAACCCATTGCCGACATCGCAGTGGTTTGCAGCAGCACACCGGTCGCGATCACCGGAGCACCTTTGATGGCGGCGCGCATCATGGTCGGAACGTCGACATAGCCGAAGTTGGCGGTCTTGGCGGCGACGGCCTGCGTGGTTGCGGCCGATCCGCGGCCTTCCTGAATTTCGAGATCGATGCCTTCCGCAGCATAGATGCCCTTAGCCTTGCCGTAATAGAACGGCGCGTGTTCGCCGTAGACGTACCAGTTCAGCATCAGCACGACCTTGTCGGCTGCCTTCGCAGGCGTGGTCACGGCAAGGCCAGCCGTGACCATCGCGGCCATCAACAATGTCAGCGTTCTTTTCATGGTTCTCCTCCCTCCAGGATGACTGGCCATCGCGAAGATGACACTTGGTGATTATATTTATGCGGCGATGATGACGTCGGAACGCTGACTGGCGTGCCACGGGATGACCAGACGCTCGATGCGGTCGACCACCCAGAACAGGATGACGCCCATTAACGCCAGGATCACCAATGCCGCGAACATCGTCGGTAAGTCGAACGTGCCGATCGAGCGTTGCATGACGTAACCGATACCGGAGTTGGACCCGACGAATTCGCCAACTACGGCACCCACAACGGCCAGCGTGATCGACACTTTAAGGCCGGAGAAGATCGCCGGCATCGCGTGCGGCAGGTTAATGGCAAGGAAGATGTTGGTGCGACTGCCCTGCATGGCGCGCGCCAGATCGACCATGTCGGGATCGACCGACTTGAAGCCCTGCACCGCAGAGACCACCACAGGAAAAAAGCCGAGCAGAAAGGCGCAGATCACCTTCGGCAGCAGGCCGAAGCCGAACCACACCACGAACAGCGGCGCGATCGCCACCTTGGGGATCGACTGCGAGAACACCAGCAGCGGATAGACATAGCTCTCGACCGTCTTCGAACCGGCAATCAACATCGCGACCGGAATTCCGAACAGTGCCGACAGCAGGAAACCGGCGACAGTAGCGTACGTGGTCGGCCACGCTTGGCCAAGCAACTCCGGCCAGCTCGCCCACAGCACCGCGACCACATCGGCCGGTGCCGGGATTTGATAAGCAGGAATGTGGAAAATGCGGATCGACAGATCCCACGCGACGACGATGAGGACGAGAAACAGCAACGGCCGAACCCAGGCCGCATTGAGCAACCTGCCCCATTGCGTCGTAACTGCGGGTTCCGCCATTCGCCCTCCGACGATATCGTTTCGTACAAATTAACTCGTTGGATAAATACTCCCGGGACCGGCCGGGAGTCAAATGGCGCGGCCCGCCAAATTTCGTGGCCGTTTTTGGCGTGAAATTTACGGGCGAACAGGCGCCGCCCCCGATGCGGAAATGTCGAGAAAAGAAGCGGTTGGCGCATCGCGGACAAGATCGGCGACCACGTTCAGCCCCGCGCGATGAGCATTCCGCGTCGCTATGCCAAGTGAGGCTCGCGCAACTCGGCCAACGGCGCCAACGTCGCATCGGACCGGCCGGTAAGCGCTGCGAGCACCAGCATGATGACGTGCTGGAGCCGTTCTTCCTTGGCGTCCTTCTTCAACAGGTCGCGGCCGAAGATGAAACTCAGCGTCGCACTGTTGGAGAGATAGAAGAAACACAGCCCCGCGATCGAGATGTAAAGCTGCACCGGATCCATGGCGACGCGAAACTCGCCGGTTTTGACGCCGCGATCGACGATGGTTCGGATCATCTCGACAAACGGCGAGTGCATCGACTTCACCTTGGTCGAGCGCTTCAGGTTACGTGCCTTGGCCACATTCTCGGTGTTGAGAAGTGCGAGGAATTCGGGGTTCCGAATGAAATAGTTCCAGGTGAAATCGATCAGCCGGGCGATGGCGGCACTGGGATCGAGATGCTCGAGATCGAGCCCGCGCTCCTCGGCGCGGATCTTTTCATAGGCGGCTTCCAGCACGGCAAGGTAGAGATCTTCCTTGTTGCCGACATGATAGTACAGCATGCGCTTGTTGGCGTCGGCCTCGGCCGCGATGCGGTCGATCCGGGCACCAGCAAGGCCGTGCGCGGCAAATTCCTTCTTCGCGGCCTCGAGGATGCGAATCCGCATCCCCTCCGGGTCACGCTGCCATTTCGCCGCTCGTTTGGCTTTCTTCAAAACACACCTGCATTCGCCTAGTCGGGCGGGATTTAGCACGATCAAGCAGGAATGAGAAATGTCGGCAAAGCGCCTCGTCGCAGCAATCCCTTGCGAAAATCGGATCAGGAAACGACGCCAACCTCCACAAACCGACGCCTCAGGTTGCGGAGCCCCTCAAGCAGGGCCTCAGGCATAAAGGTTGCGAACCTCGGCGATACGCGCCTCGCCAGCCTCACGTGAACCGGCGTTCCGATATCGCGCACTCGGTCTTCAGTCAGTTGAACTCATTGTCGGGTGATCTCGTATACCTCGCTTAAAGTTCGCCGTATCAGATCCAGAAAGACCGTCGCGGCGACGTCCAAGGCGCCGCTATTGTCGATCTCCACCCAATCCTCGGGATAAGGCGGATCGATCCTTCCACGTCGCAAGCGATGCGATATGTCCGCCTCCGTTTCACGCCCTCGCCCAGCAAGCCGCTTCGCGAGAACTTCTGGCGGCGCCGTCACATGAACAACCACAACCCTGCCGAACGCTGCGCGAATATTCGGGAGAGCCGCACGTGATCCGTTAAGTACGGCGACACCACCGACACTCAGGTGGGTTCGGACCGTCGACGGGATACCATAGCTCAACCCATGAGCATCCCAATGGACCGCGAACTGCCCCGCCGCACGTGCAATGGCGAACTGTTCCGGCGACAGATGATCGTGATCTTCAGCGCTTGCCACCGCCGTACGGGTAATCACCCGCCGCACAAACAGGATTGATGGATCGCCGGACAACTCCCGTCGCGCATAGGCGATCAAGCTATCTTTGCCTGCCCCGCTCGGTCCAACCACCGTCAGCAATCTGCCACAAGGCTCGACCGAATTCACATGGCGATCGGGATCAGGCAACGCGCTGCCCCTCGCGCCAGACCGATTTCACGATCGGCACGCTTCTGTCGTTTCGCACCCGCACCCGGACGAGATCAGCGCGTAGGCCGTTGGCGATGCGTCCGCGGTCGTCGAGTCCGACGGCGCGCGCCGGCGTCGCGCTGACCATCCGAATGGCCCGCGGAAGCGTGATGCCGCTGCTTTCGTCAGCGGCCAGAACAAACGGCGCATGGATGAGGCTGAGTGGAACATAGTCCGAAGACAGCACGTCCAACACACCTTCATCGGCAAGTGTGCGCGCGGAAATATTACCCGAGTGGGACTTTCCGCGTACCACGTTGGGCGCACCCATCAGAACCGCCATGCCTGCCTGATGCGACGCCTGAGCCGCTTCGAAGCTGGTCGGAAACTCCGCCAGCCGCACGCCAAAGCCTTTCGATTCCTCGACATGCTCAATGGTCGCATCGTCATGGCTCGCCAGAGCGATGCCCCGCTTCGTGCATGCTTCAACGATGGCCTTGCGATGCGGTGCCGCGTACAGGCTGGATTCCTCCAATCGATAAGCAATGAAACGCTCGAAATCCGAGTCGCTGAGATTTCGCTTCTTGCGATAGTAAAGCGTATATTGCTCGATCGTCTGAAACTGACGCTGACCGGGCGCGTGATCCATCAGCGACGCCAGCCTCACCTGCGGATCGGTGCGAAAATCATCGAAATGTTCGAGCACATCGCTGGCCGAGACCTCGCAGCGCAGATGAATCATGTGGCTGGCGCGCAATCTGTCCTCGGCTGCTGCGGTTTCCAGCGCGTCGGCAATGACGCGCATTTCGCCCTTTTTGAAACCGCCAAATTCATCGGAGCCAAGCCGCAGGCAATCGAAGACCGTGGTGATGCCGGAGCCGGCGACCTGAGCGTCATGGGCTTGCAGCGCCGCGATGCTGTTCCACAGTACGCCGGGACGCGGGGCGTAGTGCGATTCAAGATGATCAGTATGAAGTTCGACAAGACCAGGAATCAGATAGTCGCCCTCCATATCGTCGCCGACATCCGACGAACTTGTATCGGCGTCAACGATCACGCCGTCGCGTATGGTGACGGAGCCGCTGACAATCTCGTCATCGAGCACGACTCGTGCGTTCTTGAGGGTCATCTCGCTAGGCATGGCAGGCAGTCTTTCCGGTTTCGCCCGCGCGGAGGCGGTAGGTGCTATGAACAATGAACGGAGCGCCGGGCTCTGGTTCGACAAACAGCGCCACGGAATCGACCTCGATGGGTGTGACGAGCATCGGTGCCAGCAGGCAATGCAGGACCGGCTCGATCCGCGCGGCTTCCGCCGTGGTAACCGGACCCGTCAATGTCATATGGAAACGGAATTCGTCCTTGACGTAGGGATATCCGTAGCGATCGAGATAGGCACGCTGCCGCACGGTGAGGCGCTCGGGATTTCGACGGGCGATTTCCTGCACAGTCAGCGGCGCACGCAGGTGGTGGAGGTGATCGACAGCCGCGGCGGCAAGCCCAGCGAGTTCGCCGCAGATTGTCGACGGCACCAGCGCGAGAAAACGATCCAGCAGTGCAAGCTTGAGATGCTGTTGCAATACCGGCCGTGATTGCGCGGCGAAGATCTCCGTGGCGCGAATAATGTCGCGTTCATCGTTGTCTGGGCTAAGCTGGAACGGAGCCACCAACGTGGCGTGAAATCCATAGCGCCGCGGCTCGGCCGTCCATCGCAGTAACTCCGCAGGGTCAAACCCGTGGTTATCAACGATCGGGACGGCTGTATTGGAGAATGCATCGCGGCCGAGCCAGGCTGCGGCGGCAACGGTGAGCAGATGATCGGGATCCGGCGTGAAGTAAAGCGCGTAACGCATCACAGGAACAACTTGCGGACTTGCTGCGACAGCAAATCGAGTAGCGAAACTGTCACCAGCATGATGATGAGCATGGCGGAGGCCTGCGGATAATAGAATCCGCGAATGGCTTCGAATAGCACCTGACCGATCCCACCCGCTCCGATAACGCCAAGTACGGTCGCGGCACGAACGTTTGATTCGAACCGATAGAGGGCATACGACATCCAGAGCGGCATGACCTGAGGCACGACGCCAAACACGACTTCCTGAACTCGCGAGGCGCCCGTCGCGCGGATCGCCTCCACCGGCCGAAAATCCGTTGCCTCTACCGCCTCCGAGAACAGTTTCGCGAGAATTCCCGTGGTATGCACGAACAGCGCCATGACGCCGGCGAACGGCCCGAGCCCCACCGCCACCACGAACAGCACCGCGAAGACCAACTCATGGATCGAGCGACAGGCATCCATCAACCTTCGCACCGGCTGCACGATGTACCACGGCGCAATATTCCGCGCCGACAGAATGCCGAACGGAACCGCCAGCACGGCAGCGAGGAACGTACCCCACAGCGCGATCTGGATTGTGGTCATCATCTCCTGCAGGTAGTACCGCCACTCCTTGAACTCCGGCTTGAGAAAGCCGGAGGCATAGGTGGCCATGTTGCCGGCATCGCTGAATAGCTGCGGCGAGCGGTACATCTCCGCAGGCATCCAACTCCAGGCCAACAAGCCGGCAAGCCCTATCCATGTCACGCTAGTCCAGAAGCTGCGGGCGCGGTCCCGCTCGATTTCGGGACCCACCTCGCCTGTGGCACTGATTTGTGCTGCGCCGGTCATGGTTCATTCTCAAAGAGAGGAATGTGCTGACCACATTCCCACGAAGACGGTCAGCACGAGACGATTCGTCGAAAGTGATCAGCCCTGTGAAGCTTTCAACTTCTTCTCAATGTCCGTCTTCTCGGCCTCGAGCTTCTCAAGCTGAGCCTTCTTGTCGGCGTCAGCAAGTTGGTGATCAGACTTCACCTTGGCGATCTTCTTCGACAGTTCCATCACGCGGATCGGCAGAAGCTGATCGTTGTTGGAGGGTTTGAACGGTGCCCAGGCCAAACCGGCGAGAACCTGCTTCTCCTTCGCGGCATTGCCCTTCGACTTCTCGGTGCCATAGGTCAGGAAGAAGTCCTTGATCTTCTGCTTGGTGGCTTCCGGCAGATCCTTGCGCCAGACGATCGGATCAGACGGGATCAGCGGCGACTTCCAGATTACTTTCACCCTGGCAAACGCCGCGGGATTGTTCTTCTCCATGATTGCAAGATTTTCGGTGTTGTTCGTGGCGGCGTCAAGCTGCCCGTTCGCGACGGCCATGGCGTTGGTTTCATGATTCGAGTTGGTGACGTTCTTGAAACAGGTCTTCGGATCGACGTTGTGAGCTCCGAAGATAAACGTCGTCGGCACCAGGAAGCCGGACGTGGAGTTCGGATCACCGATGCCGAAGTTTAGCGAACGGTCGCACTTCAACAGATCGTCCACTGACGTCAGCTTGCTGCTTTTCGGCGCAAGAATCACGGACCAGTAACCCGGGTTGCCATCTGCACTGACCGACTGCGCGAAAATCTCGCCGCTGGCACGGTCGACAGCTTCCATGGCCGACTTGTTGCCGTACCAGGCAATCTGCACCTTGCCGAAACGCATCCCCTCGATCACGCCCGAATAATCGGAAGCGAAGAACGGCTTCACGTCGAGGCCTGTCATCTTGGCGAAATCCGCCAGGAACGGCTCCCATTTCGGCTTCAAATTCTGCTGGGACTCGGTGGAGATGATGCCGAAGTTGATTTCCTCGGCATATGCCGTACCGGAAAGAGCAGCGATCATGGCGACCGACGCCACAGCCCTTGCGAAAGTGTTCATGACGTATTCCCTGTTTTGAGTTTGTGGTTCAGACGAAAGCGGGAGACAAGCGAGGCGTCGCGGCGCGGCTCGGCCTTGCGGACTGCATGGGTGCATCCGGTAGAATGAGTTCTTCGGAGTTGGCGCCGTACAGCTCGACGAGCATATTGTTGGTCAGTTCGACGGAAGGACCATCGAACACGATACGACCGTCGCGCAGCGCAATGGTGCGCGGACAATAACGGCGCGCGTATTCAACCTGATGCAGCGACACCACACAGGTAATACCGTCGCGGTTTACTGATGCCAGCACTTCCATCACCCGACGCGCCGACAGCGGATCAAGCGAGGCAATCGGTTCGTCCGCCAGCAGGATTTCAGACTGCTGAACCAAAGTGCGGGCGATGGCTGCGCGCTGCTGCTGGCCACCGGAAAGCGTGGATGCGCGCTGCCAGACGACCTCGGGAATGCCAACACGCGCCAGCGCTTCGCGCGCAAGGCGCTTCTCCTCGGCACTGAACAGTCCGAACGTGCCGCGCCACGCGGGAATGCGACCTAGATTGCCAAGAAGCACATTGGATAGCGCCGAAAGCCGCGCGACCAGATTGAATTGCTGAAAAACCACACCGATACTGCGACGAAGACCACGCGCATCACGCGCCAGCCTGCCGCCACTCTGAATCGATTGACCGAGAACTTCGACCCGGCCCAATCCAGCCTGCGCTATCTCCAGTCCGCAGATGTGACGCATCAGCGTACTTTTGCCGGACCCGGATGCGCCGATCAGCGCAACCATCTCTCCTCTGGCAATATCGAGGTTGACATTGTCCAGCGCACGCTTCTTGCCGAATGTCTTGGTAAGGTTGCGAACTGAAATGGCGTTCATAAGATCGCTCCTGCGTTGAACGTCACGTAACTGTTCGGCAGGTGCGCACGCCGAGCCACGTGGGCCCATGCGATATGCCCTGTCGGCAGCCAAATCGTTACCCGGTTACATTTGCCGGATGACGACGCGGTGTAGTGCCAGTGTCAGATTTATGACCGTGCACAGCCTTCGCTGTCGCACGCGTTTCATAGCGGTCGAGAAAATCTTCAACCGAAAGATTCCGGAAGTCGTCGAGGGCATCACGCAGCCGCGCATGATCCCAGTCCCACCACGCCAACGCTTGCAGCCGCCCGGCTATCGCGGTTGAAAAACGTTCACGGATGACCTTGGTCGGCACGCCGCCGACAATCGTATAGGGCGCGACATCTCTGGCGACGACGGCGCCCGAACCGACCACTGCTCCATCACCAATGGTCACGCCGGGCAAAACCGTCACGCCATGGCCGATCCAAGTGTCATGCCCGATCCGGACGCGCTGCGCCTGTCGTGCCGCGAAGAAGTCGGCCTCATTCTCGGCATCGTCGAAATAGTCGCCGGCACGATAGGTGATGTGGTGCAGAGTCGCGCGTGACATCGGATGATTAGTGGCGTTAAGGCGCACCGAAGCGGCAATGTTCGCAAATTTTCCGATCGTCACACACCAGGTCTGCCCGTTCTGCATGATGTAGGAATAGTCACCCAGCGTGGTCTCGACGAGGCGGCAGCCTTCCGCCACCTCGGTATAGCGGCCCAGCGTGCAATTTTCGACGCATGCGGTCTGATCGATCAGTGGTTGCTCGGAAAGGCGCGGCATGATCAGGCAGCCTTTCTGTCGGGTGCGAAGCCGCTGACATCGATGATCGTATCTGCAATTTCGTCTCGGATTGCCGCATCGTGGAAGATACCGAGTAACGCCGTTCCCGCACATTTCTTCTCGCGGATCATTTCCGTCACAACCGCGCGATTAGCGGCGTCAAGCGAGGCTGTCGGCTCGTCCAGCAACAGGATCGGATGCGATGTGATGAAACCCCGCGCGATATTCACACGCTGCTGCTCGCCGCCGGAAAAGGTCGCCGGCGGCAGGTCCCAGAGGCGTTCCGGCAAGTTGAGCCGGTTCAGCAACTCACTGGCCCGGAGAAGCGCCCGCGATCGGTCGATGCCGCGTTCCACCAGCGGCTCGGCAACGATATCACGTGCGCTGACCCGCGGCACGACGCGCAGAAATTGACTGACATAGCCGATGGTGTCGCGCCGGATTTCAAGGATGATGCGAGGCGCGGCGGCAACCAGATCTATCGGTTTGCCGCCATGCTGCACCACGATCTGGCCCGTGGTTGCAGCGTAGTTGCCGTACAGCATCTTGAGAATGGAACTTTTACCGACACCGGAGGGACCGTTGAGCACGGCGCACTCGCCGGCGGCAAGCGAAAACGAGGCATTCCGGATTACCGGCAATGCGATGCCGCCGCGCAAATGCATGGTGAAAATCTTGCCGAGATCGGTGGCGATGAGGACAGACATGGGTATGCATTCAGGCTTGCAGAATCGAAGACACGAGAAGCTGGGTGTAAGGCATCTGCGGATCGTCGAGCAGGCGATCGGTCAGGCCGTGTTCGACAACGCGGCCGTCCTTCATCACCAGCATCCGGTGCGACAACAGCCGCGCCACCGCGAGATCGTGCGTGACGATGACGACCGCGAGACCTAGATCGCCGACGAGGCCGCGAAGAAGATCGAGCAGGCGGGCCTGCACCGACACGTCAAGCCCTCCCGTCGGTTCATCCATGAAGATGAGACGTGGGGCGGTTACGAGATTGCGCGCGATCTGCAGGCGCTGCCGCATGCCGCCAGAGAAAGCGCGCGGCTGATCGTCGATGCGGTCGGCGTCGATCTCGACGCGGCCGAGCCAATCGGTTGCTGTTTCTCGAATCCGACCATAGTGGCGATTGCCGATCGCCATCAGGCGCTCTCCGACATTGGCGCCGGCCGAAACCGTCATGCGCAGGCCGTCGGCGGGATTCTGGTGCACAAACCCCCAGTCGGTCCGCAACAAAAGCCGTCGCTCGGCTTCGCTTAGGCCGTAAAGCTCCCGCATTTCGCCGTCGCGCATACGATAGGAGACAGCGCCCTCGCTCGGCGCGAGCCGCGTCGAGATACAGTTGAGCAACGTGGTTTTGCCGGAGCCGGATTCACCGACGATGGCAAGTACCTCACCGGGCCAGACATCGAACGACACATCGGCGCAGCCGATGCGCGCACCGTAGCGCTTGGTGATGGAATTGGCCGAGAGCAGCGGAAGTTCGGCGGCGACTGCGAAGGAAGCAGCTGACGTTGCGACGTTCATAACACGGGGCTCCGCGGACAATTCGCCGCGATGTCCTTCGGCACGGCGTGTTTCGCAGTGGTCGCTGTCGGAACAGACGAACATGCGCTTGCCTTTGTCGTCGAGCACGACCTCATCCAGGTAGACGCCAGCCGCGCCGCAAAGCGCGCACGGTTTGTCGAAATGCTGCACCTCGAACGGATGATCCTCGAAATCGAGACTCACCACGCGACTATAGGGTGGTAACGCATAAATACGCTTCTCGCGTCCCGCACCGAATAATTGCAGCGCGCCGGACATATGCATCTTGGGATTGTCGAATTTCGGCGTCGGTGACGGGTCCATCACGTAACGATCCTCGACCTTCACCGGATAGGCATAAGTCGTCGCGATGTGACCATTGCGGGCGATGTCCTCATACAGCTTGACGTGCATCAGGCCATATTCCTCAAGGGCGTGCATCTTCCGTGTCTCGGTCTCGCGCGGTTCGAGAAAGCGCAACGGCTCGGGGATCGGAACCTGATAGACAAGCACCTGCCCTTCCGCGAGCGGCGTCTCGGGAATGCGATGGCGCGTCTGGATGATGGTGGCATCCGACGTTTTCGTCGTGGTCAGAACGCCGGCAACGCGCTCGAAGAATTTTCGGATCGAAACTGCATTGGTGGTGTCGTCGGCGCCCTGATCGATGACCTTGAGCACGTCGTCAGGTCCGAGGACCGCCGCCGTCACCTGTACGCCGCCGGTGCCCCAGCCGTAAGGCATCGGCATTTCGCGGCTTGCGAACGGCACCTGATAGCCTGGAACTGCGATCGCTTTCAGGATCGCACGGCGGATCATGCGCTTGGTTTGCTCGTCGAGATACGCGAAATTGTAGCCCGATGTTCGGTGCTGCATGTTCATTCCGCGGCCTCCCTCACCTCAGCGGATGCCACGTCGGCGCGATCTTCGTGTTCGGCCCGCATTCTGCGTACGAGAACAAGCTCCGCCTGGAAGTCGACGTAATGCGGCAGCTTCAGGTGTTCGACGAATCCCGTCGCCTGAACGTTGTCGCAGTGAGAGACGACGAACTCCTGATCCTGCGCCGGCGCGACGATGTCCTCGCCCAATTCTTCCGCGCGCAAGGCGCGGTCGCACAGCGACATCGCCATGGCCTTGCGTTCGGATTGACCGAAGACCAGTCCATAGCCGCGCGTGAACTGCGGCGGCGCCTTGGCCGATCCCTTGAATTGATTGACCATCTGGCATTCGGTGACCTGCACGCGGCCGATCGGCACGGCGAAGCCGAGTTCGGGCATGAACACCTCGACATCCACTTCACCGATGCGAATTTCACCTGCGAAAGGATGCGAACGCGCGTAACCGCGCTGCGTGGAGTAGCCGAGCGCGAGAAGGAAACCTTCGTCGCCACGCGCCAGCGCCTGCAACCGCATCGAGCGGTCGAGCGGGAACGACATCGGCGTCTGGTTGATGTCGCCGGGTTCGGCAACTTCGTCCGAGCCGTAATCTTCCTCAACCAAGCCTTCGCGATCCAGGATATCGGGCACGCGCGCAATGGATTCATGAGATTCCACGCGCTGTCCGCCCTGCTCGACCTGCGGGTCACCATCGAGTTCATCATCGAGCAGACGATGCGTATAGTCGAAAGTCGGGCCCAGCAACTGCCCACCGGGCAGATCCTTGTAACAAGCCGAGATGCGTCGCTGGACCAGCATCGCTTCGGTGTCCAACGGCTCGCTATGGCCGAAGCGCGGCAACGTGGTGCGATAGGCGCGCACCAGAAAGATGGCCTCGATCAGATCGCCACGGGCCTGTTTGATGGCAAGCGCCGCCAGCCTGCGATCATAGAGCGAGCCTTCGCTCATTACTCGGTCGACGCCGAGCGCCAATTGCTCGGTGATCTGATCAAGCGTCAGGGACGGCACGGCACGATTGCCACGACGGCGATCCGCCAGCAACCGATGCGCGTTGTTGATGGCGGTTTCGCCGCCTTTGACTGCGACATACATGGCTCAATCCTTCGCCGAAATCAGGCGCGCCGAGCGTGGCAAACATGCCAATTCATGGCCAGCCGTGAGAACGAGATCGACACCGCGCGGGAAGCGTTTGCGATTGGCACTCCACTGTTCGACGAAATTGGCGGGCAACCCGCGCGGTGCGATGGTCGCGCGCTCCTTGATGCCGGGACCTTCGAAGGTGAAGGGTTCCCCGCCATCGAGGCTTTCGAGTTGAAGGATCAGCGTCGCTGAACGGTCTGGATATTCGTGCGACCCCTGCGCGAAGCGATCGAAGGAAGGCATCGCACATGGCATGCCGACAAGAGCGAATACCGCATCGGCCATCGTGGCAGCGCGACGGCCTCCGGTATGAAATGCAAGCCAGCGGTGCAAGGCGTCACTCTCGAACACAACATCCAGCCAATAGGGCGTATCGGCATCGATAAGCGTGCAGGCAACGGCGCCCGCGGCAATCCCTAGTGTCGCGGGCGGCGCGATCGCAGCCTCGATACGCACCACGCAAGCGGGCCGCGCCATTGCATCCATCAGGATACGAAACGTCGATTGCGATTCGAGCACTGGATTCGTGAATCCGCCTTCGAGCACATCGGCATCGACGATCATCAATCTTCTCCGCGTGCCATGGTGAAGAAGTCCACGCGTGTCGCCGCGGTCTGGCGGCGCATGGTTTCGTCCGCCTCATTCAGTTCCGCCCGGATCGGTTCGATCACTGCCATCTCGATACGGGCGGCCACGTCATCGCTGCTGCACAGGGCGTCAATCACGGCGGACAGCTTCGCCTTCGCAATGTCGCGCCCCAACGCCATGGCGTGACCGATGGAGCCATCCTCCAACCTCACGCTCGCGCGCGTCACGCTCGCTTCGCCCAGATTGAAGGCGTGCCCGGTACCGCCGACGCGACCACGCAGCATCACCAACCCGAACTCCGGTCCGCGCAACATCCTGTAGGCCGGATCGAGTCCGACCGCGCGCCACAACTCGTGCAGCCGTGCAGTGCTGCCGCGCGCCAGAACTGCCATGCGATCTTTCCTCATGGCGGTCATTCGATCATCAACCATTGCCGCTCCATATTTGTCTATTGATCTAGACAAATAGATAAGATAGCTCGTTGTAACGCCGCTCGATGACGGGCGCATGACGTTCTGAAAACAAGGTGGGGAATGGCTCGAACTGGCCGTTTGCAACGTGGCGCAGGCGTATCGCTGTGGCGACAGATCGCAGATCGCATCCGCGTCGATGTTTCGCGCGATCTCGCGGATGAGACCGGCAGGCTGCCGCCGGAAACGGAGTTGGCCGAACGGTTCGGTGTCAATCGCCACACCGTGCGCGCGGCTATTTCTGCGCTGGCGCATGAAGGCGTGCTGCAGGCCTCGCAAGGACGCGGCACCTATGTGCGCAAACGAAAACGGCTTGTTTATCCGATCGGCAAAAAGACGCGGTTCTCGGCCGGACTGGAGGGCCAGAGTCGCGATCGCAAAAGCGAGCTTTTAAGTCACCGTCGCGAAGGAGCATCCGCCGAGATCGCCGAAGCGCTTGATCTGACCGAGGGCGCTGATGTGATCCGCCTCGAATTGCTCGGCAGCGCCGACGACGTACCGGTATCGCGCTCAACCTCGTGGTTCAGCGCCGCGCGTTTTCCCGACATCGCCGATCATTTCATTCGAGCCGGCTCAATTACGAAAGCCCTGAAACGTGCGGATGTCCACGACTACAGCCGCGCTTCCACCACGATCGAAGCCCGCCATGCGGATGAGATCGATACGATCGATTTACGACTATCGCCAGGAGCAATCGTTCTCATCGCTCGCGCCGTGAATGTCGATCTCGATGGCACTCCGGTCCAGTATTCGCAGACCCGCTTCGCGGCCGACCGGATTACTTTGTCTATCGAGACCCAGGTCAATCAGAAACCCGGGAATGATGCTTCAATCAGCCCACCCGGCCGCATGCCATCCAGCACAGTCCGCCCCAAGAATACGGAATAACACTGGCCCCGCGATGATATGTGCGTATCCGTGGATACGCCGTTGGAAGCGGGACAATCTTCGGCGACGTTGGCGCAGTCGGCGCAGCATTGCGGCCTTTGAGATATCGCGGGCCGCCGTAGGGTTGGCATCTGCACGGGTGACCGATCATTCGTCGATACGACGTGATCGGTCACCGTTCCGTCTATAACGACAGCACTATACGTCGGACCGCCTTAAGCGTTCGGCAGACCTGCGACGGCCTCGATCTCGACCTTCATGCCGGGAACGGCAAGACGGCTCACTTCGAACAAAGTCGATGCCGGCTTTGTGGAGCCGAAATACTTCTGACGAACCGGATTGATCTTGGCGCGGTCGTTAACGTCGGTGAGCAACACCGTGACCTTGAGAATGTCGGCGAACGATGCGCCGGCCTGCTTCAGAATCTTATCAAGCGCAGCGAAGACGGCTTCGGCCTGCGCCACCACGTCATCGCCGCCAATCACATTGAGATCGGCATCGAGCGGCGCCATACCCGAGATGAACAGCATGTTGCCGAAGCGCACCGCGTCGCAGTAGTGGCTGATCGGGGGATTGAGGCCAGGAACAGAAATCTCTTGGCGCTGGTTGTTCGCAGACACTTACCTTTTCTCCATGTTGAGCGGCGTGGGATCGAGATGGCTGAGGGCCGCACCGCCGGAATGCTGGCCGCTCAGAATGAAATAGATCACGCCTGAGGCGGCGCTGCGGATGTGCTCGGCGAGCGCAGTCGCAGCCAAGGCGGGATCGCGTTTGCGCAGAATCTGGAGCAGCGAGGCGTGCTCCACGCCCGGCATTTCCGGGATGTGATAGAGATCGATGTACATCATCAGAAACGGTTGGATCGCCGCCTGAGCGCGGCGGATTTCGACGCCATCGCCGAGAAATTGCATGGGTATATCGGCCTGCCGGTGGCCTACATCAAGAAGGCCAGGCTGCGCGTCGGCATCGGCCAGTTCCGCCAGGCGCTGCTGGGTGACCAGAACCAGGTGGTCGGCGAGCTGGACGCGCGCTTCAGCGGTCCCACGATGGACGCGATGACCGAGACCGCGCAGACCGATCCACAGTACTCGTCCATTGATTCGGCCTACGTCACCGGCCTCAACACCTACATGCACCAGACGTTGAAGTACGGCGACGACCAGGTCTACCGGCCGACCTACTACAACGTGGGCAGCGTTTCGGATGGCGGCATTGCGCCGTGGCCGACCGAGGACGAGAACCTGGTCACCGGCGAAAAGATGCGCGACACCAACGGTGCCATCGACCTGGCCCAGGCCATGAAATACGACGCCCGCCTGCAGGTGCTGGTGCACTGTGGCTATTTCGACTTTTCGACGCCGTTCTACGGCATGGTGTATGCCGTCAACCACATGGACATCCCGCCCGACCTGCAGTCGCACATCCACTTCGATTACTACGACTCGGGGCACATGGTCTACGTGCACGTTCCCGACCTGAAGAAACTGCACGACAACACCGCTGCCTTCATCCGCGCCA
>JAFKKL010000215.1 GCA_017305595.1 Hyphomicrobiales bacterium
CGGCCGGCTTGTGCACGATGGTGCAGCCGGCCGCGAGCGCCGGCGCGATCTTCCAGGTCGACAGCATGAACGGCGTATTCCACGGCGTGATGACACCGACGGGGCCGATGGGCTGACGGATGGTGTAATTCAGATGCGTCTCGGTCGGCAGCGACAGTCCATCATTGGCTTCCGGCGCCTTGTCGGCATAAAAGCGAAAATTCTCGGCGCCGCGCAGCGCCGCTTTCGCCATATAACGGATCGCCTGCCCGCTATCGACACTCTCGATCAGCGCAATCTCTTCGGCGCGCGCCTCGATTTTGTCAGCGATCTTATGCAGCAGTGCCCGGCGCTTCTCGCCCGGCACTGCACGCCAGACCTTGAAGGCTTCTTCTGCCGCGCGCGCCGCGCGATCGATCTCGGCCGCGCCACCCGACGAGACGTTGCAGAGCACCGAGTTATCGGTCGGGTCGTAATTCTCGAACGTCTCGGCGCCGGTCACGCTTTCTCCGGCAATGCGATGCGGCACCGGACCGCTCTTGAAACGGGCCAGATAAGTTTGTGCCTTGCGCAGATTGTCGGTCAGGGCGTCGTTGGCGAGAGGCTTGTTCATGGTGCTCTCCTGTGGCGATCAGCAGGTCGGGTGCTTCGACGGAATAGCCATGGCGGGACGCTCCCGCCTAGCCGATGGAATATATTTAACGTGTTAAGTATTTTTCCGCAAGCCCTTTGACGGTAGTGAATCCGCCTTATTTGACGGTCAGCGTTCCATCCGAAAAGACTGCCTCGCCGCCAACCAAGGTCAGCCGTGCCCGCGTCGGCTCAATTGCCTCCGGCGAAATCGCCAGAATATCGCGATCCAGCACCGCGAGATCTGCATATTGTCCGACCGCGATACGACCGCGCCGCTGCTCGTGTCCCATCGCGAAGGCCCCGCCTTCAATATAGGCCGCGAGCGCTTCGGCAGCCGTCAGGGCCTCCCCGGCATTGAGGGCTCGTCCGTCGGCGGCCTTGCGATCCATCGCGGCGGCGATGCCGAGATGCGGCGACAGCGGCCCGATCGGATGATCCGAACTGCCGGCGATGACGATACCGGCATCGCGCAACGTTCGGCCGGGATAGAGCCGCTCCGCACGCGCCTCACCCACCGCTTCGGCAAACGACGCGCCGAGCCGGCGCAGAAATCCGTATTGCGGCACAACCACCGCCCCGAGCGATTGCACCTGCGCGACAGCCTTGGGGCCGCGCACCGCAAAGTGTTCGATACGGTGGCGCGCATCATCGCGCGGCCAAGCCTTGTGCGCGGCCGTCAGACAATCCAGCCAATGATCGATACCGCGATCGCCGATGACATGCGCGGCGAGTTGCCAACCGCAGGCGTGTCCATCGATCACCTTGGCACGAAGATCGGCCGGCGGTTCCATCAGGAGACCCGACGTATCGCGATCCGCGTAAGGCTCGAAGAACGCCGCCGTGCGGGCGCCGATGATGCCGTCGACAAAGAATTTCAGCGTCCGCACCTGCCAGCGATCATCGATGCCCGACGGGGCCAGACCATATTCACGGGCCTCATCCGGATCGATGCGCAGCATAAAGCCCATGCGCAACGGCAGACCGCCCTCGCCGCGCAAGGCATTCCAGATATCCCATTCGACCTTGAAGCCGTTATTGAAACCGACCGCCGCCTCGGTGACCGCGACGATGCCGTAGCTCAGGCATTCGTCAGCCACCTTGCGGATCGCCGCGATGGTGCGTGCGGTGGACGGCGGCGGGATCAGCCCCGCGACGATGTCGGCGGCGTTTTCAGTCAATACACCATTGAGACGGCCGTTGCTGCGCTCGATAGTACCGCCGACCGGATCAGGCGCCGTCTCGTCGAATTGCGCACGCTGCAAGGCGGCTGAATTCGCGACCGACAGATGACCGCCAGTTCGCCGCAGCAGCACCGGACGCCCGCCGGAAACCGAATCCAGTTCCTCGCGAGTCGGATGCCGGCGTTCGCTGAGAAATTGTTCGCTGTAATCCGCCGACATCACCCATTCGGCGGGCGCGGCAGCCTCGCAGGCGGCGCGCAGACGCTTCAGAAGTTCGGCCATCGTGCTGGCCGTGGGTCCGAGTTGCAGGTTCAACAATTCCTGCGCCCGCATGAACAGATGCGCGTGGGCATCGGTGAGTCCCGCCACGACACGGCTGCCGTCGAGATCGATGGTGCGGCCGGCACGGGGCGCATCTTTCGCCGCGCCGATCCAGGCGATGCGGCCGGCCTCGATCAGCAGGCTGTCGGCATCGTGCTGCGCGGCGGTCGCAAGACGACCACCGCGCAACAGTATCGTGGTCGTCTCAGACGGCATCCTTCACCACGGCAATCATGTCGATCTCGATCTTGAGGCCGGCGCGGGCAAGATGCGCGACGCCGACCGTAGTGCGCGACGGTGGGTCCTTCGG
>JAFKKL010000119.1 GCA_017305595.1 Hyphomicrobiales bacterium
CTACGACTCCATGATCGCCAAGGTGATCGCTCACGGCGCGACCCGTGACGAAGCGCGGCGGCGGCTGATTCATGGAATGGAACAGACGGTGGCGTTCGGCGTCACCACCAACCAGGAATTCCTGGCCGCCTGCCTGCGCAACGACGTGTTCGCACAAGGCGGCGCCACCACAGCCTTCATCGGGCAACACGGCGACGAGTTGCTGGCGCGGCCGTCTGTTGCCGGAACTGCCAATGATGTGCTGGCGGCGCTGCTGCTCTACGTCACCGATCCACACGCCGCGCCGTGGCGCGCCGGCCGTTCACTGGCGACGATCTTTCCGATGCTGATGCGCTTCACCATCGATGGTGAATCCTGCGAGATCGAGATCGCACGGACCCGCGAGGGTGATTACGCGATCGGTTCGAACGGCGAGGGCTGCCGCATCGCCATTGCCGCGCTCGACGGCGGTGCCATCCGCGTCAAGGCCGATGGGCTGACCGAGAGCGTGCGCTATCATCGCGATGACAGCTATCTCTACATCCTGCGCGATGGCGCGGTGCTGGCCGTCCGCGATCTCACCCGCGCCGCGCCGGAACGCGCGGCGGCGGGCGGCGGCGACGGCAAGCTGCGCGCCGCGCTCAACGGCCGCGTGGTGGCGGTGCTGGTCAGTGTCGGTGACACCGTCAAGGCCGGGCAGCCGGTGGCGACGCTCGAGGCCATGAAGATGGAGCACGTGCATGTCGCGCCGGTTTCGGGCATCATCGCGGAACTCAGCGTCACCGAGGGCGAGCAGGTCACCACAGGCCACATCGTCGCGGTGATCGATCCGGCGAAAGATGACGCGGCATAACCACAGGACACAGCGGACGATGGCGGACAATACGGGCGTAGTAATACAGGAGAAGCGTGGGCAGGCCCTCTGGATCACCATCAACCGGCCGGAGAAGCGCAACGCGCTCAACGCCGAGGTGATCGCCGGCATCGCGGGCGGCTATCGCGAGGCGCATGACGATCCCGCGATCCGCGTCATCGTGTTGACCGGGGCGGGCGACAAGGCGTTCTGCGCCGGCGCCGATCTGGCGAACACCGGCGGCGCCTTCGCCGCGATGGATTTTTCCAAGCCCAATGTCGATTACGCCGACTTGCTGCGGCTGACGCAGAACGCCACCAAGCCATCGATCGCGCGCATCAACGGCGTCTGCATGGCCGGCGGCATGGGACTGCTGTGCATGACCGACATGGCGGTGGCGACTGAGACGGCGATCTTCGGTCTACCGGAGGTCAAGGTCGGCGTGTTCCCGATGCAGGTGATGAGCCTGCTGCAATCGCTGGCGCCACGTCGGCTGATCAACGAATGGTCGCTGACCGGCGAGCCGTTCGACGTTCATGCCGCCCAGGCCGCCGGCCTCGTCAACCATATCGCGCAGGCCGGCGAACTCGACGCCAAGGTCGACTGGCTGATCGGACGCCTCACCGACAAGTCACCGACGGCGATTCGCCGTGGCAAGTACGCGATGCGCGCTATCGCCGCGATGTCGTTTGACGAGGCGATTGCCTACACCGAAAGCCAGATCGCTCTGCTCGCTATGACCGAAGACGCCAAGGAGGGCCTGAAAGCCTTCGGCGAGAAGCGAAAGCCATCCTGGCCGGGGCGGTAGGGCACAGTCCACTCGATTTGATCCGTCATGCCCGGCTTTATGCCGGGCATCCACGTCTTAAGTGGCATGTGAGTTCAAAGACGTGGATGGGCGGGACAAGCCCGGCCATGACTACGGCGTTGCCTGGTCGCTGGGCTCCTCTCATTCGCGAAAAGCAGGACGCTCGAAGCGTTGAGTGCTCTCCACCGGAGTGCGCTGACCTTTTCCGGTGAACTGCACTTGATATCTGTCGCCGGTGGAGAGGCGCGGGCGCCGATCCCGGTCAGACCGAAAATGTGTTTGTCGCGCATTCCGCGTCTTCAGTTGCTCTAAGCCATCCATCCCGGATCAAGCTGCCAGCGCCGCTTGCACATCGCCACCTCAGATCGACGGCGGTCGCAGCTTCAGCGCCTTAATGCGCTTCTCCGTACTGAACGAAGCATCGGCACGATCGATCGGGCTACCCCTTCAAGCTGATTGATAGCGTCATTGCTAAGAATGGCAGGCTGCTTGTCTGCATAAATCGTGGCTGCTTCACTCCGAAGCTATCCCGCTCCTTTCTTGCCAACCCAAACAGCAATCAAGAAACGCATCCCTGCGCCATGGGCGCGATTGCAGCGCGGCAATATTGATACTCGTCAAGTTGAGCCGGGGAGCCGTGTCTACAAGTCGCTGAGTAGCACAGCGCCGGATGACGCCAAAACAACAAGAAAAGCTCTCGTAACCTTCCAGGCTCTCGATCCCATCCGGCTGCTTCGCGTGATCATCGCACCAGGATTCAGCGGAGTGCACACGATGAAAAAGGGCGAGATCTATATCTTTGGCTTCCGCGGCTTTCCCGATGTCCAAGGCGGCATCGAAACGCATGTCGAGAATCTCGCTCCGCAGCTCGCTCAAATGGGACATCGCGTGACAGCGTGCGTACGCTCGCCGTATGTCGACAAGCAACACAAGGAGTGGAAAGGCGTGCGGTTGCTTCGGTTGTGGACCGTGCGCAACGCCTATTTCGAAACGTTGCTTCATTCACTGATTTGCGCGTTGGTCGCAGGAGTTCGCAGGCCGGACGTCGTGCACATTCACGGCATCGGACCTGCGCTTGTCGTCCCTCTGCTTCGCATGTTCGGCTTGCGGGTGATCGTCACCCATCATGGCGAGGACTATAATCGCGAAAAATGGGGGTGGGCGGCGCGCGCCTTGCTGCGCCTGGGCGAAGCACTCGGAATGCGCTTTGCGCATCAACGCATCGTCATCAGCCGGAGTATCGAGAAGGTTGTCACCGGCAAGTATGGCAAGTCCTGCGAGGTTATTCCTAACGGCGTTGTCTTCGCAGACCCGCCGCGCGAGGCCGACAAGGTTGTCGAGTTGGGTCTGGAGCCGGGCCGGTACGTCCTGACAGTCGGACGACTCGTTCCTGAAAAGCGGCAACTTGATCTTTTGCGAGCTTTCAACGACGCCAGGTTGAGCGGCTGGAAGCTGGCGATCGTCGGCCGGATCGATCACAAGAACAGGTACGCCGATCATCTCGCGTCCGAAGCGGCTCTCGCGAAAGATGTCGTGATGGCCGGCTTTCAGACCGGAACCTCGCTGCGCCAGCTTTATGCCCATGCGGGGCTGTTTGTGTTGCCTTCATCGCATGAGGGGCTGCCGATCGCGCTTCTGGAGGCGCTCAGTTACGGATTGCCCGTGCTGGTTAGCGACATTCCCTCCAACATGGAGGTTGTGAGTGACACGAATCGCGTTTTCCGAATGGGAAGTATTGCGGAACTGAGCACAAAAATCCGCGGGCTCAGCGCCATGAATTTGAATGCGTCGGGCCGCGAAGCGGTCAGGCTGAGTTGTGCCCGTCGCTATAATTGGGCGGAAATCGCCCAGAAAACCTCGGCGGCATACGATGAGCTGGTGAATTCCAAGTCGGGTATCGTTGTCCCGCGCCTGAATTCCAGCCCCCGATACAAGACATGAATCGCTAGCGCCAGAGCGAGTGAAGCGCCGGCTGCAGTTCTGAGCAGATCTCATCCGGGTTTGACGACGCTTTGCCGGTTGCGCCAGCCTGACGAGAAAACGTGTCTGAGATGCCGAAGTCGCGCTGCCAGCGGTGCCGGGCAGAGGATAATCGCAATAAACTTCAGAACCGATAATTTGTCCACGATCATCAGATCGTTCCGGAAAAGCCAGACGAAACCCAGAACCTCGCGCATGCTGGCGCCGCTGTTGCGATGATACGCCAGAAACCTCAAGGCGCGCCGGGAAAAGCAGCGTTGCGCCTGTTGTTTGAGTTCCTGACGCTGGGATGCGATCTCGATGCGCTCGTCCGCCGTGCGGGATATCAGATCCGCAACCTTCCATCCGTCGGCTAATACCTGCGCGACTCCCAATCTGCCCGTCTCTGAATCGTCGTGAAGATTGAAGGTCGCGCATGCTTCGTTGATGAAGCCGACTTCCTTCTCGAGGAGGAGAGGCGCCCATGCTGCGACGTCGGCTGTGTGGGGCAAGCTGAGGGAGAAGCCTCCTTGTGAACGCAACACTTGTGTGTGCATCATCACGCTGCAAATCGCGACGCTGATCTCATCCGTCAGAAAGGCCAGCAAGACCTGAGGTCCGTTCCGGAGTCCCGATGTCATATGTTGGCTCGTGCGGGCAGGTTTGATTTGTCCGAACGAGGCCAAATGGCAATTGGTCAGTGCGACGACAACTGGAACTCGTGACGGACTTCCGGTCACTCCGACGCATCGTTCCACGAACCATGGGGATATCCTGTCATCATCAGAGACGAAGACGATGTATTCGCCTCTGGCCGCCGCCAAGCATGCATTCCAGTTCGGAAGGAGCCCGATGTTGGTTTTCTGTCTCACGACCCGGAGCCGACGGTCGCTGAACTCTTCCAAAACATTTCCAGTATCATCCGACGACGCGTTGTCCGAAACAAGCACCTCAATGTTGTCGTAGCTTTGCGCCAGTGCTGCCTGAATGCAGCCTCGTAGCAATACGGCTCGATTGAAGGTTGGAATGGCGAGCGTCACGAGTGGACCGCCGGCCGGTTCGATCGCTGTCTCTGAAATTGACATCACCGCTCCGAATTCAGAACACGTCTTGGCGACAAATTTCGTGTCGGTCGTTCACCCGACGCTATATCCGGGCCGATCCTCTATTCCACAGGCAGCATTCGCGGACCGCGGGTCGCGTGAACGCGTTTCACTGCAATTCGGGAGAGGGCTTCGGCCGGCGCAGTCAAGCTCTGGTAGAGCGAGAGCAATGCGGCACCATGTCTCTCAAGCGAATACTCAGTTTCTGCGATTTTCCGAGCCTCGTTGCCGAATTTTCTCCGTAGATCGCAATCGCTCAACAGGGTTTTGATCTGGCTGGATAGCTGCTGCGTGTTTCTGGGCTCAAAGAGAAGACCAGTCCGGCCGTGCCTCACGAGTTCCGGTATTCCGCCGATGTGCGACGCGACGATCGGCTTCGCATGTGCCATTGCCTCGAGGACCGAAAGTGGATTGTTCTCGTGCCACTCGGACGGTACCACGATCACGGATGCCTCCCTGAGTTTCGTCTCGAGATGTTCGCCGCTGAGATGGCCGGTAAACTCCGCCAGCGGAAACTGCGATTGCAGTTTTCCAAGCAATGGACCCGAGCCCGCGATGACAAGTCGCCACGTGGCATGATCGGTCGCGTGGGCTCGCAGCAATGTCTCAACCCCCTTTTCGGGTGAGAGGCGTCCAAGGTAAAGAACGAAGCCTTCGTCTTGCCTGGATGCCTCGATGCGAGACGTGTCCACGCCGTTCGGAATGTAGACGACCCTGCTTTCGCCCAACAATGGCGAAACAGCATCGCGCATGAAGCGGCTCGGAGCGATAAACCGATCCACCCGCCGATAGCTGCCGG
Source organism: Hyphomicrobiales bacterium (assembly GCA_017305595.1). GTDB lineage: Bacteria > Pseudomonadota > Alphaproteobacteria > Rhizobiales > Xanthobacteraceae > 62-47. The sequence continues at coordinate 5,502 of JAFKKL010000119.1, forward strand.
CCGCGGCATGAAAGCGTGCTTCGGCCCACAACAGTCCGCTTTGCGCGAGCGAGCCATCAGCGCAGCGTTGCGTCAGCAGCGCCTCGTAATGGCCGCCGGAACACTTCGTGCATACCTCGCCGTTGGAAAGCCGGGTATATACCGGACACACGACCTTGTAATCGTGCAGCGTGAGGACAATTGGAATTTTGGCCAGTGAGGCCGCGTTGATGATGGACGGTGTGAGCTGGTGATAAACGTTATGGCAATGCAGAATGTCAGGCTTCTCGTCGCGGATCAGACGGGACATCTTGCCGACAGCTTCCCGCGAGTGGATGAATGAAAGCGCCGACCTCAGCCTGCTGATCCGCGAAGCGGACCGATAGTCCTTCGGCGAGACGAAATACGACGCATAGTTCGATGGGCGATTGCGCGGATCGGACATGGAAAAATCGACGACGTTGACTTCATGTTTCCTCATCAAGTCGATTTCATCGAACAAGACCCGCTCGGCCCCGCCCTTCAAATAGAAGAATTTGTTAGCGAACAGCACCTTCAGCGGCACGCGTTGTCGCGGCTCGGTGTTCGGTGCGTGGGCCGGGACGGGGCTGTGTTCATCCCACGAGATTGGTCTTCGGGCAGCCGACCCAATCAGCACATCGTCGCGGTGATCGATAGACGGGACCGTCATTGTCTTGATCCGGTCGGATTCAAGGTCTGCGTGGCTGATGCCGTGGCGCCATAGGCTGCCATCCGTCCCGCATAGGCAAAGAACAGGGTCATGGACGTAAAGCTGTCCAGAAGATTTTCCGAGAAAAAGTAAATGCAGAGGACGACGAATAGAACTCTTGCCGGCGCTGTCTTGAGCGCGCCTCTGATATGGACGAGAAAGCCCACAAATATTGCGAGATTGATAGGGCCGTACTCGACAAGAATTCGAAGATAGTCATTGTGCGGCACCATCTCCGCGTATGTCAGTGCGGGAGTTTGGCCCGGCCCGTACCCGAAAAGCAGTGTCCCTAAGCTGCCGCTGGAATAGATATCCCAGATATTGGTCCAATGGATCAAGCGAAAGAACCCTGAGAGGTCGGTCGAGCCGGTGAGCAGAACGAGCTTCTGGTACGACATAGAAACGACGGATCGCGGATCGATGTTGAGTACGAAGACCAATCCGTCGAAGGCCGTAATGGCGCGATCGAAAGCTCCGAACTGATATGCGACGGCGCCGATCACGACCACAGGAGTGATGATGGCAACCGCCGACAGGACTGACTCCCTGCGCAGCGGAACGGTTGCCCACATGCAGATCGAGATCACCGTTGCGACAATGGCGCCAATCTTGTTCATGAACGCCGCGTTCAGAAGTTGCAGGAGAATGACGCGATTTCCGAGAACCGGCGAGGCGGCGAACAGCAGCGCAGTGAAATGCAGCACCGCTATGTTCGCGTTGGGAAGATATCCGAAAGGTTCGTCCTGACTCTCCCAGATCCTGCTCGCGCCAAATGCCATGAACGCAATAGGCAGAACCGCCAGCGCGTAGAGGCAGTACAGCTCTATCGGGCGCAGCGGATTCTCGTTGCGACAACCGGCGGCGTAGAAGATGTAAAGCGAAAGGTATTTCAGCACGTCGGATGTCGATACATTCGGGATGTTGACGACGACGGTGAGAGAAATCGCGATCACCGAAGCCACCAAAAATGCAGTGCTCGCCGAACTGTCGCGCCCCGATCGGAGAACGACGATCAGGGCATACCCGATGAGGCCAATCGCAATCGAATTGCTGATGGCATAGAAGGCCGTTGAACCTGTCAGATGATAAACGAAGGTAAACAGGCTTTGCACAACCAAAGATCCGCACATCACCGGGAAAAACCGCTCGTTTCTCCGGAAGGAGGCCGCGCTTCTGGATCGCCGTATCGTGTCAAGAGCCAGGGATGACATCGGTTTCGCTTCTACTTCGAGAGATGCAAAGGGCGGTGAAGACTTCGACCGGATCGAGTTCAAGACAGACAATTCGCTCGCTGCACGTCTTGAGCGTCCGGTTGTTACATCGTGCTCAAGTTTTGTGGATGATCAGGTAGGATTTAGGGATAAACAGAAATCGCTCGACGACGAATTCGCCCTCAGGAAACAGTGCCCTGAACTCGTTCGCGGACAGAATATTGACTTCATCGAAGAAGGTTTGCGTGAGCGATGGGTCGCGATGGATCAGCCCGAACGGAGAGTATTTGACGACGGTGCGTCCGATGCGCCGGGGCAGCCAGTGCAGAAACGGCATGACGAAGTGGGGCTCGAGCGGAAACACCTTCGCCGGCGTCTGGATCACGTAGTTTCTGGCGGCGCGCATGATTTCACGGGCAAGGCCAACCCGCTCGCCCGGCGGGACATGCTCGATCACCGAATTGCAGATCAAGACGTCGATCTGCTTGTCGCTTGCGGGAATATGTTTACCGTCGTAGACGTTTGCCTGGATATTGCCCGGCGCTCCTCCGGCATTGGCGGCGTCAAATTGATTGTCCAGCGCGATGTTGTAGATCGTGATCTGCTTCGGCTCTATCTCCGGTTTGACATGCCTCCAATAATGGAGAGAGCCGCCGATATCGACGATTGATCGATCGTCGATATCGGGGAAAATGCGCTTGATCTTCCGTGCGCGAGAGATCCGAAATTGTTTCATGAATGGCGATAAAGCGTAGAACCAAAGCCGCATGAGCTATCTCCCTGAGGCGCCGCGCCAGCGTGCTGACCCAATCCGTCATTCTCATTGCTTATGCGGCCGCTGAATTCGTGCCTTTCGCGACAGTGCAAGAGGATTGGTGGAGGGTAAGGCTGGAGCGCCGAGAAATATTGACGAGTATCAAGTCATTTGCGATCGCCGGTCTGCTGTCGGGGTGAGGCGCTCGTGGCGCAATATGCTTGCGTGTCGTCTCCTGAAGCGCGCCGTTCCCCGATTGCAGGTTGAAAATTTCAAATCCGCGACCCGAAGTCGCAGTTCTAACTTGATTCTTGTCAATAGCGGTCTCGTCACTCGGCGTAGAACTGGTTGCAAGTTTGGCGTAGCCGGGGCGGTGAACAGGTTGGAGGCCAGAAGTGCTCGAACCTATCGAGCTTTGAAGGTCGCGACCCGACGCCGTCCCGACATCCGGCTCAGATGATAGATCGCCCTGCTCTAATGTAGGCGGCTCTTTCACGGCTCCGCCGGCCGGTATGGTGTTCCACGCAGCGTCATTTGCATTCGGGTCCGAAGGTCGAAACGGGCGCTCCGCGACGCGGCCTGACGGTAGACCTTATGCAAGTTCGCAAGGCTGGATCGTCACGCGACGCGTTGGCCTGAAGCCAGGTTTTGGCGGAGGAATTTGCAGGATGCCAAACATTTCAGGTCGATTATGTTTGATGCTGGTTCTTTTCGTTGCCAACACAGCGTCGCTATTTGTCGCCTTCAAGGCCGCGGCCATTACGCTTAGTCCAAGTCAGAACGTGCTTTTGCTCAGCATTCATTCGGTGAGCATGTTTGCCTCGCAGGTTGCGGATCTCGGATACTCGCGGCCGGCTTACCGAAATCTGGCTCAAAGGCCTCAACTCGCGGACCAGGCGAGCTATTATTACAAGGTCAATTTCCAGCGCTTCCTGATGATGCTGCTCTGCCTTCCCGTTGCGTACATGTACATGCCGACAGGTGGACAGTCGTTACCGGCTGTCCTGGGCATATTGCTCGTTGTCGGTTTCTCGCTTCGATCTCCTTGGCTCGTTGCCGCCAACACCAGCATCTTCCGCATGTATTCCATATCGGAAATCATTTTCTCGTCGCTTGCCGTCGCGATCTTCACCGCGCTTATCTTTCTCCGGTATCATCCGAGTCTGGTTGTCATACTGGGCATCCTCGTCGCATCGCGACTCGGCTCGGTTCTCGTCGTCAGCGAGCGCCTGCTGCGCTACATTTCGTGGAAATCCGTGTTTCGTTTCGATCGCGATATTTTTCGCGAGTCACTCGATTCATTGGCCATCAGGCTGATCATGCTCGGTTCGCATTGGTCCAATGGACTTTTTCTCGTCGTGTTGTTCACGCAGTCGCATGTCGGTCTGTATCTGCAGGCCGACAAGCTGTTTTATGCGGGTGTTGGGACACTCGCATTCCTGTCTCAGGAATTGGTGCGATTGGCTACGGCGGGCCATTTTCAGAAGGTCCGCTGGTATACTGTGGGAGCCAGTTGCTTTGTCATATCGGTGATCGTTTCGCTGTTCTTCGCGTTCACGGCGCCGTTCTTCCTGAAACTCGCATTCTCGGCGAAGTATGTCGATGCAGCAGAGACGTTAAGATGGATGCTGCTCGGATTTCCACTGCTGGCGACAAACTTCGCGCTGGGGAATGCCTATCTGCATCACCGCAGGCACGATGGGTTTGCACTGAAACTGGCCTCGGTCGCAGCCATCGGAAATCTGCTGGTCGTTGCTGTCGCATATATCACAATGCGTCCGAGTCTGGCGGCGTTTGGAGTTCTCGTCAGCGAGTCTGCGGTCTTTCTGCTTCTCGCCTATACGCTCCAGAAAGGTGCGCAGACCGCAGGCGATAACGTCCCGAAAGCGATGACGCCCACGGCGGTGCTTCAGCCTGTGCGCAGTACGAGCGCATTTGTAACGAGAATTGGCAGATAGAGCGGATGTCCCGGCTGGCCGCTCGAAGCGGTTTGTCGGATCGGCTAATCAGTCGCGACCAACTTCCTTGATGAGTTTGGCTTCGAGCGCCAGCCGTGCGGCTTTCGCGATACGAGAGAAGGGGGTGCCGGAACGATCCGCCATCTCCAGCAGGCTATGCCTGCCGTCGGCCAGATTCAGCACCCACAAGAGATCCATTTGACTGGCGCCGCCGGCTTCCTTTTGCCCGGCGATCGCGCGATAGAGGCCACGCCGCCCCAGTTGGGGCTCGCCCCGTCCGTCGATCCGGATATAGGTGCGGTTCGCGTTCAGGAGATCGAGCAAGGTCGCGATCACCGCATAGGATCGATCGAGCGCATCAGGCTTTACGAAATCGAGATCGTCTGCCGACGTATGGTATTCGGGGAAAGTCCCGTGAACGCTGCGCATCAGACAGCCGACCGGAAGGTCGAACGCCGGCGAACAAAACTGTCGCTCATCGTAGCCGTAGGGATCGAAAGCCATGATGTCGTGCGGATGGCCGGAATGGCGCAGAACATGCGCCACGGCATCGTCGATGGATGCACCGCTCCGGCTCTGTTTGTAGTGGAAGCCGCCGCTGTCGCCGAGACACGTCAGCACCAGCCCATAACGGATTTTCTCGAGATGATCCTCGTTGCGGGCAAGCCAGGAAATTGCGCCGATGGTTGCCGGAAGGAACAGGACCCGGAAGCCCAGCCGGCTCCCGAGCTGCGCTTGCCGCATCGCCAGCGCGACGGCGACGGCGATCCCGGACAAATTATCGTTCGCGAGACTCGGATGGCAGATGTGGGCCGTGATCAGCACTTCGTCCGGCACTTCGCCCGGAAGGAAGAATTCGCCGTAGGCGAGCGATCCCGACGAGAGGTCGCTGTCGATGTCGACGAGATAGGAGTCGTCCTGCATCGTTCGCCAAAGATCATCCGTCAGGCAGAAACCCCAATCGTCGGCGTAATAGCCGGTGCGATAGGGGATGAGATCGGGTTGATCGGGGAGGGTGTGAACGTGGCGCGCAAGTTCCGCGCGGCTAACCACTCCGTGAAACGGCTTGCTATAGCCGACCACGTGCAGATTGCTGTTTGCGAAATCAACCAGGTAGCGGCCGTCCAGTGTTTTGATGGTCGCACTGCGAATGCTCCATTCCAGCGGAACGTGCCAATCGAGCACCGCAGTGCCGCTCGGAACCTCTCTGATTTCCAACCGGATATATCGTGCGAGGATCGCCAGTGTTTCGCGAACGCCGGCACCGGTGAGACTGCGATTGATCGGGAAAAGCTCCCGAACCAACCCGTGAAGGTCGATCGGAGGAACCTCGTCCGCACCGGCATGGCGCTTCCTGTTCGACACGGAGTGCCTCGCTTCGAAAATTCCGATCGGTCGACAATGACCGCCCGGTTTCCTTAGATGTTCCCGGCTCGTTCAGCGCGTCAACTGCGAGACGGTGCGTGGTCTTCTAGGGCAGAGGTTTGAGCATGGGACGCAGGTACAGATCGGTCACTTCGGCCGTCCTGCCAATGGTAAGTGCAAACAGTATCGCTTCAGCGACATCATCGGGCTGCAACATGCGATCGGGATCGTATCGCTTGCCGGATATTTCGTGAAGGTCTATCTGCCGTTGCGTTGCGGTCGTGCCGGGGAAGATGCTCGTCACTCTCACGCCGTGCTCATTGACCTCGTCGCGCAGAGCATTTGTCATCGCGTGCACGGCGTGTTGGGAAGCGGCATAAGAACCGCGGCCGGCCGTATTGAACGCACGCGTTATCGACGAGTTCACAACAACAATTTGCCCGGACCTCTCACGCAGAAGCGGCAGTAACAGCTGGGTCAGAATATAGGGCGCACGAACGTTGGCGACATACTGGTTGTCAAGGTCAGCCACGGGTGAGATTTCTGTCTTTCCCAGTTTTATGATCCCCGAAGAATGCACCAGAATATCGATCCCGAAGAAATCGGTTCGGATCGCGGCCGCGAGGGCCGTCAGTTGCGCATCGTCCGTCATATCGCAAGGATAGACCGATGCGAGAGGCCCACACTCCATCGCCAGTTCTTCAAGCATGGATTGGCGCCGCCCGACCAGTGCGACCCTTGTTTGAGCGCCAGCGAGAACTTTGGCGGTCGCGCGCCCGATGCCGGAACTTGCGCCGGTGACGACGGCTGTTGTGTTCTCCAGGGTTCTGGACATCCAGTATGTCAAAATCCGCCTTGGATATTCCTAAACTAAAAGCATCCGGTCCGAAGCGACGGCGTTCCAGCCTGTCTGTCGCGATCCGATGATCGAGTTTCGATCTGCAATTCTTAATCTTCAATTGTTGCCTTCGGCACCGGCACAATGAACCGGCCGCCCCATGATTTGATCTCGCTCATCTGAGCCTTGATTTCGTTCTTCAGATTCCAGGGAAAAATCAGCACGAAATCAGGCTTGGCCTCAAGAATGGCTTCGGGTGGAAATATCGGAAGGCGTACACCGGGCACATAGCGTCCCTGCTTGGACGGCGCGCGATCCACCGTGAAATCAATAAAGTCGCTCCCGACTCCGCAATAATTGAGAAGCGTCGCGGCTTTGGCGGGCGCGCCGTAGCCGACGATTTTCTTCCCTTGCCGCTTCAGGCCGATCAGGAGATCGAGAAGGTCTCGTTTGGTTGCCTTGACCGATTCATTCCAGGCGATATAGGCGGCATCGCCGTCGAGGCCGTACGCCCGCTCGGCCGCCAGAGGCTCCGCCAGCCGGGCGGTTTGCGGATGTCTGGACTGTTCGTGGCAGACAAAGAAGCGGATCGATCCGCCGTGCGACTTGGGCAATTCAACGTCGAAAACGCGCAAGCCTGCGCTGGCGAAGATGCGCTGCCCGGCGATCAACGACAAGTAGGAAAAATGCTCGTGATAGATGGTGTCGAATTGATGTAGCTGCATCAGTTTAAGGAGATGCTGCACTTCGAACGTGGCGACCCCCTCCGGGGCGAGCAGTATTTTTACGCCGGAGACGAAATCGTTGATGTCCGGCACATGCGCCAGCACGTTGTTGGCGGTGATGAGATCGGCTGTCCAGCCCTCGCGGGCCAGTTCATGCGCATACTGCACGCCGAAAAATCGCTTGCGCGTGTCGATCCCCTTCGCGCGGCCGACAAGTGCGACGCTTTCGCACGGTTCGATGCCCAGGCACTGGAGGCCCTTGGCCATCGAATACTGCAGCAGGTAGCCGTCGTTGGAGGCGATCTCGACGTGTCGGGAGCTTTCGGTCAGGCCGAAGCGCGTGATCATGTCCTCAACATAGGTTTTGGCATGGTTCAGCCAGGAACTCGAATGCGAGGAGAAGTAGGCATAGTCGGCGCGAAAGATGTCATCGGCCGCCAGCATGTCGGAGGTCTGAACCAAGCGACAGTTGCGGCAAACCAGCGCCTTCAGCGGATAGAACGGTTCAGCTTTCCCGCTATTTTCCGGATCGACATAGTCATTGGCGACCGGAGAAAGGCCGAGGTCCACCAGTGTCAGCGTCAGCTCGGATCGGCAATGGCGGCACTTGGATGCAGCCGCGAGGACGGGCAACGAATTCAGGATCATAGCTGCTCCCTGATCAGTTTGGCATCCTTCGGCCTCGACCACCTTATGGCGGTTATGCTGCCGTGGGTGCGCGCGACATTCTGCATTTCACTTCGCCTTCGATCTCACGCAGCGAGCGTAAGGTGATATCCTTCGGTGACATCACGGATACCGGCAGTGGCCATGCGAGGCCCAGCAGCGGATCGTCGTAGCGGAACCCGCTTTCGGCGTCCGGTTTGTAGAACTCTCCCATCTGATAGCTCGTCACGGTATTGTCGCGGAGCGCTTGAAAGCCGTGAGCGAAGCGCTCCGGTACGTACAACGCTCTCATGTTGTCTTCATTGAGCTCGACTGAGATGTGATCAAGATACGTCGGGCTCTCCGGCCGCAGATCGACGATGATGTCGAGCAGGGCGCCGCGTATGCACCGCACCAGCTTGGTTTCGGCGGCCGGCGGATACTGGAAATGCATTCCCCGCAACGTCCCTCTCTTCACGTTCAGGGCGACATTGGTTTGAGCGGTCACGGATCTCAGCCCATGCTCGCGGAATTCGTGTTGGCAGAAGGTGCGCGCGAAAAAGCCTCGCTCGTCCGTCTTGCGGTCGAGATCGATGATGAACGCGCCCTTGAGCTTTGTTTCGGTAAAAATCATGGTCGGCGTCCGGTCTAGCCCCGCGCGACAGCGAACTGGCGGGCGGGTTCGGACTGAGCGGCCAGTCGATGCCTCAGATCGTCGCCGAGGATGCCATCGGCAATCAATTTCTTGATATGACCGATGCGCTGATAACGCGGACCTTCGAACTCCTCCAGTGTCAGCTTGGTGCGGAGATAGGCGCTGTAGAGTTGCTCGGCGCCCCGCCGCGCGTCCCATTGCGGCTTGAAGGTGGGAAGCGCGCGCGCAATCTTGTCGAAATTGACGCGATAGGACCGCGTGTCGGGACTTGCATCGGGCGCGTATTCAAGCCGGCAGCCCGGCACGACATCGGCGACGATCTTGGCGATATCGCTGATACGATAATTGTGCTCGGTCTGGCCGACATTGAACGCCTGATTGAAGACGACGTCTTCCGGTGCTTCGAGCGCCGCGATGAAGGCGCGCGAGATGTCTTCGATGTGAACGATCGGCCGCCAGGGCGAGCCGTCCGACTTCAGATAGATCAGCCCGTTGGTCACCGCCCAGGCGACCAGATTATTGAGCACGATATCGAAACGGATGCGCGGCGAGACGCCATACGCGGTCGCCGGACGCATATAGGTCGGGCAGAAGCCGTCGCCGGCGAGCCTGGAGATATCGCGCTCGGACCTGACCTTGGATTCGCCATAGGCCGTCACCGGGTTGAGCGCTCCGGTTTCATCGAGCATGGCCTCGCCGGCCTGTCCGTAGTTGCTGCACGAGGACGCCAGAAGGAACCGCTTGACGCCTGCTTCCTTGGCCAGTGTCGCCAGCCGCACGCTGCCGCCGTGGTTGATGTCGTACGTCAGTTGAGGTCGGAAATTCCCGAGTGGATCGTTCGACAGGGCGCAGAGGTGAATGATGGCATCGAGCCCTTTGAGATCGTCATGCGTGACGTCGCGGATATCCTTGCGGATGTGTGGCACGGGCAGGATGCGGCCTCCCGCTTCGAAGCTGCAGCGCTCATAGAGATTGCTGTCGAAGCCGACCACGTCATGACCGGACGTCAACAGCATCGGCACCATCACGGTCCCGATATAGCCTAAATGTCCCGTGACCATCACACGCATGGCAATTCCTTTGCTTTACTGCACCGTCATTTTCCGTCCGTGAAAGGCTTCGGCGAATCCGTCAGGCGCACGGCATTCCATGCCGCGCAGCCGCGCCAGACCCATGAATGTTTCTGCGTCGAACCAGTCCTTCGAACGCTGCGTGCCGAAATGCTCGTGCAGGAGTTTTGCCTTGCGCTCCATCAGCGTCCGGCTGGCCGGGATAAAGATATTCGGCTGGCCCAGATCGCCGTCCCATTTCGGAATTTCGTATTCGAGGATCGCGTGGTCGCGAAACGTATTCCACGTCAGCGCGCAGACTTCGCGATGGTCCTGATGCGCGTCATGCCGCGAGTGACACAGGATCACGTCGGGTGAGACGCGTCGTTTCAGCGCCTCAAACCAGATTTTGATATCGGCGCCCTGGTACGGAAAGAAACCATCCTTGAACTCCGCCATCTCGATCACCGAGCGTTCCGAACCTGCGAGAAATGCCTCGGCAGATGCGCGCGCCTCGTCGCCGCGTGATCCTTGCGCACTCAGCACCGCCCAGTGGACGTCGAGGCGAACGCCGCGATCGATCCAGCCGAGGATCGTTGCGCCGGCGCCGATTTCGATGTCATCCGAGTGCGCGCCGATGCAAAGCACGGAAAGCCGTCCATTCGCATCGGCAAGCTTGAGAGGACTCATCCCATTTTCCTTTCGGCCCGGGCCGAGGCCAAACCGGAATTCAAGTCGATAAGCCAGGGCATCGTGCCCTTGTCGACGAGGTCCTCGAGAATCTGCTTGTCCTTCAACGTATCCATCGGACGCCAGAAGCCCTCATGCCGAAAGGCCATGAGCTGGTCGGCTTCGATCAATCGCTGGAAGGGCGCTTCGACGAGCTCATCGCCGT
>JAFKKL010000120.1 GCA_017305595.1 Hyphomicrobiales bacterium
CCCGTTGACGTTACCGACAATGCTGCGCGCCGACGGCACCGCCGTGGCGTCGGCGACATAGGCGCGTTGCAGGTCGATCACCAATAGCGCTGTGCGGCGCGGATCGATGGCGTCGAACACATGCCGCTTACCTCGACGCATGACGGCGCGGTCGATCACGTCCTGCGGAATATCGATGCGGTGCGTGCTCATACTATCTCCAAAGATACAACCAGCGCCGCCCCGCGCACAGCGGGACGGCCCAGATCGCACAACTTACTTGACCAGCGGACAGCCGCCGTCCTTGAGCGGGCGATAGGCTTCCTCGGCTGGGATCGTCGCCACCAGCTTATAGAGATCCCATTCCGACTTCGATTCTTCCGGCTTCTTGGCCTGGAACAGATACATGTCACGCATCACCCGGCCGTCGATACGCAAATGACCATTTTTGGTCATGAAGTCATTGATCGGCATTTCACGCATCTTCGCCATCACCGCATCGGCGTCGCGAGTGCCGGCCGCCTGCACCGCCTTGAGATAATGCAGTGTGCCGCTATAGGCGCCGGCCTGCGTCATGCTCGGCATCCGCTTCATCTTCTCATAGAACCGCTTCGACCACGCGCGGGTCTCGTCGTTGAGGTCCCAATAGAACGCCTCAGTCAGCATCAGACCCTGCGCATCCTTCAAGCCGAGGCTATGAATGTCACTGATGAAGGCGATCAGCGCCACCAATTGGGTGCCGTCGCGCTGGAGGCCGAATTCGATCGACTGCTTCACCGCATTGGTCATGTCGGTGCCGCCGTTGGCGAGCCCGATGATCTTGGCTTTCGACGCCTGCGCCTGCAGCAGGAACGAGGAGAAATCCACCGTGCTGAGCGGATGACGGACCGAACCGAGCACCTTGCCGCCGTTCGCCTCGACGACGGCCGCCGTATCGCGCTCCAGCGTCTTGCCGAACACGTAGTCGGCCGTGAGGAAGAACCAGTCCTTGCCGCCGCGCTTGACGATGGTTTTGCCGGTGCCGCTCGACATCGCATAGGTGTCCCAGGTCCAGTGCGTCGAATAGGCGGTGCAGGATTTTCCGGTGATGTCCGAGCTGCCGGCGCTGGTGATCTGCGCGATCTTCTTCTTTTCCTTGGCGAGTTGCATCACCGCCAGCGCCATACCCGACGACGGCACGTCGGTGATGATATCGACGCCGGAATCGTACCACTGCCGCGCGATGTTGGTGGCAATGTCCGGCTTGTTCTGACCATCGGCGGAGACGACTTCGATCGGCTTGCCCAAAACCTTGCCGCCGAAATCCGCGATCGCCATTTTCACGGCTTCGACCGATCCCTGCCCGCCGATGTCGGCATAGACGCCGCTCATATCGGCCAGCACGCCGATCTTGACGCCGCCTTCCTCCGCCATGGCCGTTTGCGCGAAACCCGCGATCACCGCGGCAAACGCCGCACGCCGAACCAACTTCAACGTCATCCAAATCCTCCCTGAATATTCGCCCGTTCCCGGGTCTCGCAGAATAATACATACATTCAGTAATGAATGTAAATGAGAAAGATGAGAGTAGCGATATGCCGCGCGCGGTTAAGGCAGAGATCCACAGCGGGCGTGGAGCAGATCGGGTTGGATTAGAATCAGCGGCTCGTCATGGCCGGGCTCGTCCCGACCATCCACGTCTTCGCAGGCGTCAGAAAGGAAAGAGACGTGGATGTTCGGAACATAGGCGAGCGAAGCGACGCCGTGCTTCGAACGGCTATGGCCGGATAAGTCGATTTGGGTGTTTTCGCCAAAAACCAAATCGTTTGACTGCAAATCTTGAGCATCGGTAACGCTCAAATGCAAATGCCCGGACGAGAGGTCCGGGCATTTGCGCATTTGAACCGCAGCGAAACTGCCGAGTGATCGTCGGCAGATCAGAGCGTCAGCGTCTTAGAACGTCAGCGCCTTGGCCTGCTTGACCTGCGGCAGCGCCTGCACCTTGGCCAGTACGTCGGCCGGCACGACGCCGTCGACCTCGACCAGCGCGATGGCGTCGCCGCCCTGGTTATGACGGCCGAGGTTGAAGGTCGCGATGTTGACCTTGGCATCGCCGAGGATCGAGGCGAACTTGCCGATGAAGCCCGGCTTGTCCTCGTTGGTGACGTAGATCATCGACGGGCCGAACTCGGCGTCGACGCGGATGCCCTTGACGTCGATCAGGCGCGGCTTGCCATCGGCATAGACAGTGCCGGACACCGAACGCTCCTGCCGCTCCGTGGTAACGGTGACGGTGATGACACTCTCGTAGTCGCTCTGCGCCGCGCGCACCACTTCGTCCACCACCATGCCGCGCTCCTTGGCGACAACCGGCGCGGACACCACGTTGATGTCGCCGAGCATCGGCCGCAGCAGACCGGTGAGCGCCGCCGAGGTCAGCGCCTTGATCTTCATCTCCGCGACCTGGCCCTCATAGGTGATGGTAACCTTGCCGATGCCGGTCTCGGTGAGTTGACCCGCGAACGAGCCGAGCTTCTCCGCGAGTTCGACGAACGGCTTCAGCTTCGGCGCTTCTTCCGCCGTGATCGACGGGAAGTTGATAGCGTTGGTGATCGCACCGGTGAGCAGATAGTCCGACATCTGCTCGGCAACCTGCAACGCGACGTTCTCCTGCGCTTCCGTGGTGGAGGCGCCGAGATGCGGCGTGCAGATCACGTTGGGATGGCCGAACAACACGTTCGAGGTGGCCGGCTCCTCGACGAACACGTCGAAAGCGGCGCCCGCAACGTGCTTGGAATTGAGTGCATCGACCAGCGCCTGCTCGTCGACGAGACCGCCGCGCGCGCAGTTGACGATGCGAACGCCCTTCTTCATCTTGGCGATGGCGGTGGCATCGATGATGTTGCGGGTCTTGTCGGTCAGCGGCGTGTGCAGCGTGATGAAATCCGCACGCTTGAACAGGTCTTCAAGCTCGACCTTCTCGACACCAAGGTCCTTGGCGCGCTCCGGCGACAGGAATGGGTCGAACGCAATTACCTTCATCTTCAGGCCGACGGCGCGGTCCGCGACGATCGAGCCGATGTTGCCGCAGCCGATCACGCCCAGCGTCTTGCCGGTGATCTCGACGCCCATGAAGCGGTTCTTTTCCCACTTGCCGGCCTGAGTCGACGCATCGGCGGCGGGAATTTCACGCGCCAGCGACAGCATCAGGGTGATGGCGTGCTCGGCGGTGGTGATCGAATTGCCGAACGGCGTGTTCATCACGATGATGCCCTTCGCCGTCGCCGCCGGAATTTCAACGTTGTCGACGCCGATGCCGGCGCGACCGATCACCTTCAGCTTCTTGGCGTTGGCGAGAATCTTCGCGGTCGCCTTGGTCGCGGAGCGGATGGCGAGACCGTCGTAGTTGCCGATAATCTCGGCGAGCTTGTCCTTGTCCTTGCCGAGCGCAGGCTGGAAATCTACCTCGATGCCGCGATCCTTGAAGATCTGCACGGCCGCGGGGCTAAGGGCATCGGAAATGAGAACTTTTGGTTTGGTCATGGGACGTGATCCTCTCGAGATCGTCATCCTGAGGAGCGAGCGAAGCGAGCCTCGGAGGACGACGGGAAATGGAAATGGGAATCCGACAGTGTCGCAGTCTATCCTTCGAGGGCCGCTGACGCGGCCGCCTCAGGATGACGGCCCTCTCCCGCAAGGGGAGAGGGAAAGACAACTACGCAGCCTTGGCGAGCGAGGCCTTGGCTTCCGCAAAAGCCCAATCGAGCCAGCCGGTCAGCGCCGCGACATCCGCCGTTTCGACGGTGGCGCCGCACCAGATTCGCAGACCTGGAGGGGCATCGCGATAGTGGCCGAGATCGTAGCCCGCGCCTTCCTTCTCCACCGCGGCGACCAGCGCCTTGGCGAACGCGGCCTGCGCGTCGGGAGCGAGGGCCGTCACCGCCGGATCGACCACCTTGAGGCAGACCGAAGTGTTGGAGCGGATCGCCGGATCGGCGGCGAGGAAATCGATCCACTGGGTCTTCGCGACCCAGTCGCTCAGCGCCTTGGTGTTGGCATCGGCACGGCCGATCATGCCCTTGAGGCCACCGACCGACTTCGCCCAGTTCAGCGCATCGAGATAGTCCTCGACGCACAACATCGACGGCGTGTTGATGGTCTCGCCAACAAAAATGCCGTCGATCAGCTTGCCGCCCTTGGTCATGCGGAAGATCTTCGGCATCGGCCACGGCGGCGTGTAGCTCTCGAGCCGCGCCACCGCGCGCGGCGACAGGATCAGCATGCCGTGCGCGCCCTCGCCGCCCAGCGCCTTCTGCCAGGAGAAGGTGACGACATCGAGCTTGGCCCAATCGAGCGGCTGCGCGAAGGCGGCCGAGGTGGCGTCGCAGATGGTCAGGCCTTCGCGGTCGGCCTTGATCCAGTCGGCGTTCGGCACGCGCACGCCGGAAGTGGTGCCGTTCCAGGTGAAGACGATATCGGAGGCCGGGTCGGCCTTGGCGAGATCGGGAATTTCGCCGTAGCCGGCGGTGAGCTTGGTGACGTCCTTCAGCTTCAACTGCTTGACGACGTCGGTGACCCAACCTTCGCCGAAGGATTCCCAGGCGATCATAGTGACGGGCCGCGCGCCGAGAAGCGACCACAGCGCCATTTCGACAGCGCCGGTATCCGACGCCGGCACGATGCCGATCTTGTAGTCGGCCGGCACTTCCAGCACTTCACGGGTCAGATCGATCGCAAGCTTGAGCTTGGTCTTGCCGATCTTCGCGCGGTGCGAACGGCCGAGGGCAGCATCTTTGAGGGCTTGGGGGGTCCAGCCGGGGCGCTTGGCGCAGGGGCCGGAGGAGAAATGCGGCACGTCGGGCCGCGCAGCGGGCTTCGCTACAGTCATCGTCTATCCTTCCAGATAGTAAGCCTCCCGTTGGGGGGAGGTGTCCCGCTGCGGGAGATACGCCAAGCTGCCATGCCGGTCAAGGGATAGTCCCTCCCCTTCCGACGAAGTAATCAGAGCCATGCATCGTCGCCGCCTCTGCCGTCCACGCCCGGTCGGATAACCCTATGCCAACCCATGTCATGCTGCTGGTCCTGCTCGGCGCGTTGCTGCATGCGAGTTGGAACGCCATCGTCAAATCCGGCAGCGACAAGCTCGGCGAAACCGGATTGATCGCCGGCGGCGGGGCACTCGTCGCGCTGCTCGCATTACCGTTCATTCCGTTGCCGGCCTCCGCGAGCTGGCCGTGGCTGATCGCATCGATCGCCATCCATCAGCTTTACTACGCGTTGGTCGCGGCGGCCTATCGCGCCGGCGACATGGGGCACACCTATCCGTTGATGCGCGGCACCGCACCGTTGTTAGTTGCGCTTGTGAGCGCGCCGCTGCTCGGTGAAACTCTGTCGGCCCATGCGTGGATCGGCGTGATGCTGATCTGCGGCGGCATCCTGCTGCTGGCGCTGCATCGCCACGCCGCGCCGCGCGCCACGGTAATGGCGCTCTGCAATGCGCTGGTGATCGCGATCTATACGCTGATCGACGGCACCGGCACGCGGCTGTCCGGCAATGCCATCTCCTACGTGCTCTGGCTCACCTTGCTGGAAGCCTTTCCGCTGCTGGCATGGCTGTGGCTGCGCGACCGCAAACGATTCCAGCGTCAATTACGCCAGCGTGGTGGGGTCGCATTGATCGGCGGCACCTGTGCGATCGGATCCTACGGCTTCGCGCTGTGGGCGATGACGCAGGCACCGGTCGCGACGGTTGCGGCGTTGCGCGAAACATCGGTTCTGTTCGCGGTGGCGATCGCAACCTTTGTCCTGCGCGAAGTCACCGGACCACGACGGATCATCGCCGGCATTCTCGTGGTGGCGGGTGCGGCCACGCTGCGGCTGGCGTGACGCCGCTCATTACGACAGGCCGAGTGCGTTCTCGCAATCACCGATCCAGCGCCGCACGACACCGTAATCGGCCAGATCGAAGCCGCCCTCATGCGCGACGCGCGTGTAGGCAAGCAGCGCAATGTCCGCAAGCGTGAACGCCTCTCCAACAAGGAAGCGGCTAGCGGAAAGTTGCTCCTCCATCCGCGCCAACGCTGCATGACCGCGCTTCACCTTGTCCGGATCGAGATCGGATGCGGACTTCCCGAGATAGACCATCAGGAAACGGCACACCGCGATGTAAGGCTCGTGGCTGTACTGTTCCCAGAACAGCCACTCATCCATTTTGGCCGCGAGGAAATCATCGAACGGAATGAGATCGCTGCCGCGGGCTAGATAACGAATGATGGCGTTGGATTGCGCCAGCACCCGGCCGTCGTCGAATGCGACGACGGGTACCTGCCCGGCAGCATTCAGCGCAAGAAACGCTGGCGTGCGGGTTTCGCCCTGTATCGTAGCGACGGCAATCCACTTATAGGGAATGCGAAGCCGGTCGCAGACCCACTTCACCTTCAGGCAATTGCCGGAATTGAGATCGCCATGGATTTTCATGCGCTGCCGCCGTTGAAAATATCGCCGCAAATTCCGGCGACAGAGCAGCAACGCGCCGCGATTTTGTCAACGACGCGGATCGCTCCGCGTCGCTACGCAAGCCGCTCAGAACTTGTAGCCGAGGCCGGCGCGCACCGTGTTGATGGATACGTCAACCGGCGAGGTAAAGCGCAGATATTCCCACTCCGCACGGAGAAATAGGTTCTGCACCAGCATCATGTCGATGCCGAGACCCGCGGAATAGCCGAACACGAAATGCGATTTCAGATCGCTCCTCGCGACATCACTTCCTCCCATGTCCGGAAGTGGCGGGACTTGCGATCCGACATACTTGTAGTTGAGATCGGCCCTGGTCTCACGCTGAATATCGGCCTGCCCCAGCGCCACGCCGCCGAACATATACGGCAGGAACGAGCCCATCGCATAGCCGGCCCGCAGTCGCGCTGAGCCGTAATCGGATATCTGCATTGCGGCGCTTTGCGTCAGACTGGCGGTGGTGAAGTAATCGGTCGGATAGAAAAAACTTCGCCCCTGCGTTCCGGTCGAACTGCCGCTGAACTTGCCGTGGACATAATTCAGCTCGACGCCGAGGATGGTGTCTTCCCACTGCGTGTTATAGCCGACAAAACCGCCGAAGCCGCTGTTGCTCTGCGATGACTTGCCGAGCAGCGGCCACTGCGAAATCTTGTATTCCTGCTCGACGTCGACGTTGTTGAGCAGCCCTTTCGTCAGGCTCTGATTCGAGTTGACGAAATTCATGTCGGCAGTGCCGTAACTAGCCTGTCCGCCGATATAGAAGCCTTCCCAGTTGACGACACGTGGCCCGTAAGTATCCGACAATGCACCACGAAGGATTGGAAGATCGGCGGCTTGCGCGCCCTGCACGGCCCCCAACATCATTCCCGCCACCAGCAACTTACGCATCGCAATTCCCCCAGCACAAAAATCGAGGCGCCACCGCGAGATCGCCGCTCGAAACAGGCTCTCGACCCCGACCGATCATCGCCTGTTAACCTTAACCAATCGTTGTCGCGCCGCGCATTCAGTTACAATCCGCCCGCTTGCCACGTGAATTTTTCAAAGACGGCGCAAAGCAAAACGGCGCGGGGTGATCCCGCGCCGTTGATGAGGACGAAGTGATACGCCGTCGAATCAGCCCTTGGTGACGAGCGGCGGCGGCGGCGGAGGCGGCACGTCGCAGCAGGTCCAGCGCACGCCGAGCCGAATGTCATGCGAGGTCAGATCGCGGAGCTGGAACGGCCGGCCGTTGGTCACCGTGCCGTCGAACGATGCACCCGAACCGGTCACACCGGTGCCGAGGTTGAGATAGCGATAGGCCAATTCCACCGTCATGTTCTGGTTGACGCGATAGGCGAGACCAGCGTGCAGCGCCCAGGCCAGATCGAACTTGCTCGCGGTCTGCGCCTGATAGAGACCGGACGTGGTTCCACCGCCGAGATTGATCGTGGTGACGTCCGAGAATCCGCTGAAGGTGTTGTAGGCGCCGCCGACGCCGACACCGACGAACGGCGTGATGCACCACCAAGTGCCGAGATCGGCATAGGCGTTGATCATGCCGACCCAGCTTGTATAGCCGGCGCGATAGCTGTCGCCGATATTGAACGGACCACCGCCGCCGACATACACCGATGCGAAATCAGTGCCGCTGAACTGCACCCGCGAACGATATTCGCCGGTCACGTCCATGCGGAACCAGTTGTTGAACTGATAGCCGACGCCCAGTCCGTAGGTCATGCCGCTGGTGAACTCGTGACCGATTTGATTGACCGAAACCGTGCTGGCGTCGTTGTAGGCGGGTGCGAACAGTTTGCCCCGGGTATTGGTCATGCCGATGTCGCCGCGCAGGTACCAGCCGCCGAAATCCTCAACCGGCGGCGGTGCGTAATACTGCGGCGGCGGGGCGACAGGGATATCCGCGGCGAACGCCACACTGGACAGTAAGGACGCCGCCCCCGCGGCGGCCAGGATCATAACGCTACGCATTGGCTTCGTCCTCTGATGCGGTGAGGCAGACGAGGCCTCACATCGGAAACTCACGGACGGACGATGCCAGCAAATACTTAAGCGTCGCTTAACCCTAATTTTTAAGGTTGATATTTGGTGCACATACGCAACAGCGGCGGCCTGCAGAGAGCCGCCGCCACACATCTTAACGATACGTTGATAACAAGAAGCGGCGGCCTGCCCTGCCGCCGCGCAGCGCGCCGTATTACGCCGCCGGCTTCGGCATTTTCGGAAGGAACATCGCCAGGAGCCCAATGGCCGGCAGGAACGCGCAAACCATATAGACGAAGTCGATGCCCTTGGCGTCGGCCACCACACCAAGCATCGCCGCGCCCAGCCCGCCCGCGCCGAAAGCGAAGCCGAAGAACAGGCCGGAGATCATGCCGAAGCGATGCGGCACCAGTTCCTGCGCGTAGACGATGATCGCCGGCATCGCGGAAGAAATGATCAAGCCGATGATGACGCTCAGAATGACCGTCCATTCGAGGTTCACGTATGGCAGGAGCAACGTGAACGGCAGCGCACCGAGGATTGAGAACCAGATCACGTAACGCCGGCCGAAGCGGTCACCCAACGGACCACCGAAATAGACACCGGCCGCCACCGCGCCGAGGAACACGAACAACAGCAGTTGCGAGGTCTGTGTTGTCACCGCGAACTTATGCATCAGATAGAACGTGTAGTAGCTGGTGAGGCTCGACAGATAGATGTACTTCGAGAACACCAGCATAATCAGGATGCCGATCGCCAACGCGACGCGCGAACCGGACTGCGCGCCGGCAGGCCGCTTCATCGCGGCCTTGCCGCGCGTCATGATCCGCGGCTTGTACCAACTGCCGATGCGCCACAGGACGACGATGGCGACAAACGCGATCGACGAGAACCAGGCGATGCTGGGCTGCCCGAACGGCACCACGATCAACGCCGCGAGCAACGGCCCGATTGCCGAACCGAGATTGCCGCCGACCTGAAACACCGATTGCGCAAAACCGTAACGGCCGCCCGACGCCATCCGCGCGATGCGCGATGATTCCGGATGAAAGATCGCCGAGCCGAGGCCGATCATCGACGCCGACAGCACCAGCATCGCAAAATTATGCGCACCGCTCAGCATCAGCAGGCCGACGAAGGTGAATCCCATGCCGATCGCCAGCGAGAACGGCTGCGGCTTGCGATCGGTGACGCTGCCGACCACCGGCTGCAACAGGGAGGCGGTGATCTGGAACGCCAGCGTGATCAGTCCGATCTGCGCGAACGACAGCGAATAGTTTTCCTTGAGGATCGGATAGACCGACGGAATCAGCGACTGCATCGTGTCGTTGAGGAAATGCGAGAAGCTGATGCCGCCGAGCACCAGATAGACCGGACCGGATGTAACGGCCGGCTTCGCGGCGGCATCGACATCAGCCGCGATCACCGGTGCGGCGAGCGTTTCTTCGGTAACGACGACAGGCTTGTTCACGGCAATTTCCGATCGGTACAACCATCGTCATCGCAAGCGGAGGAATTAAAAGCCACGGACGAAGAACTGCATTGCTTCGTCGCTTTCGTCCTCGCAATGACGATCAGATCAATTGCAGACCGCCCTAACGCTCACGCCCCGCAAGCGGGGCGTGGCTGACGCACAGGCGTCTGATTCAACGCCTGGAGCTTTAAGGCAAGTGCCCTCGCCGGACCACCGCCAATCCGCGATGGCTGCGATGCGGACCGCCGTTAGGCGGCGGCAGACGCCGCCCCCAGCGCGGAGACGATGTCGTCCACCACTTCCTCGACAAGGATGCGATCGTCGCCCTCGCCCATCACACGGATCACCGGTTCGGTACCCGACGAGCGCACCAGCAGCCGGCCATGACCGTTGAGGCGTTTCTCAGCCGACGAGATCGCTGTCTTGACGCCGGTGGTCTCCAGCGGTTTGCCGGCACGATAGCGAACGTTCTTCAGAATCTGCGGCAACGGATCGAACCGATGGCAGACTTCCGACACCGGCCTCTGATGCTTTTGGATCACCGCAAGCACCTGAAGCGCCGCGACGAAACCGTCGCCGGTGGTTGCGTAATCCGACAGGATGATGTGGCCGGAGGGCTCGCCACCGAGATTGTAGCCGCCCGCCAGCATCTGCTCGAGCACGTAGCGGTCGCCCACGGCGGTGCGAACCAGATCGAGGCCGATGCCCTTGAGGAAGCGCTCAAGACCGAGATTGGACATCACGGTCGAGACGAGACCCGGCTGCGCCAACCGGCCGTCTTCCTTCCAGCTCTCGGCGATCACCGCCAGCAACTGATCGCCGTCGACGACATGACCGCGCTCGTCGACCACGATGACACGATCGGCATCGCCGTCGAGCGCGATGCCGATATCGGCGCGCATCTCACGCACCTTGTGGCTCAACGCTTCCGGCGAAGTGGAGCCGCATTCCTTGTTGATGTTGAAACCGTCCGGCTCGACGCCGATCGAAATCACGTCGGCGCCCAACTCCCACAACGCTTCCGGCACCACCTTGTAGGCAGCGCCGTTGGCGCAATCGACCACCACGCGCAGGCCGTCGAGGCTGAGATCGCGCGGCAGCGTGCGCTTGGCAAATTCAATGTAGCGATCATGCACACCGTCGATGCGCTTGGCGCGTCCGAGGCTGCGGCTCGCCGCCAGTCGCTTGTCGAGATTCTCGTCGAGCAACTCCTCGATCTGTTTCTCGACCTCATCCGACAGTTTGAAGCCGGCGGGACCGAACAGCTTGATGCCGTTGTCCTCATAAAGATTATGCGAGGCGGAAATCATCACGCCGAGATCGGCGCGCATCGACTTGGTCAGCATCGCCACCGCCGGCGTCGGCAGCGGACCGACCAGCAGCACATCCATCCCGACCGACGTAAAGCCCGCGACCATCGCGTTCTCGATCATGTAGCCGGAAAGCCGGGTATCCTTGCCAATCACCACGCGATGGCGATAGTCGCCCCGTTGAAAGGTGAGACCCGCCGCTTGGCCCACCTTCATCGCCAGTTCGGGCGTGATCACCCCGTTGGCGCGACCGCGGATGCCATCGGTCCCAAAATATTTCCGGCTCATAAACTATCCCCCAGCGAAATCATTTGGCGTCAGCGGCGCTTTCGCCGCATCGGCTCATGCTCAAGCGTCCAGTCGTCGCACGAGGTCCGCAAGCATAACCGGGCCGGTTTATAATGCGTTTACCGCGCCGGCGACTTCAAAAAATATGATGAATCATTACCGCGCACGAACCCCGCACGCGGTACATAACCGTCTGATATGCATATATATTCCAAAGTGCTCCCGACCGCTATCCCTTTCGCTTGATGTGTTTGTCGGGCTTGGAGGGGGCGGGCTGGGTCACGCTGACCGGATCGGAACCCGGAAATGATTCCTTCAAGCCCTGATCCAGCGCGTCGTCGAGTTTCTCTTTTCGGACGGATTCCTTGTGATTCTTCGGAGAATCATTCTTGGAATCGTTTCCGGAATCGGGGCGCTCGCGCGCCTGCGGATCTGCCATGTCGGCCTCCATCGGTCCCGGAATCAACGTTGCCGCGGAGTCATTGTTCCCGCCGCGCGGGGTGTTCTCACGTCTTGCGGTTAGCGGGATGAATCGGTTTCGACGGCGACGGCTGCACCACACTGACAGGATCGGACCCCGGAAAGGTCTCTTTGAGCCCTTCCTCCAGCGCGTCGTCGAGACGCTGTTTCTCGGTTTCCGTGGACTTGTTGCCCCCGGTTTTGGAAGAATCCTTCGCAGATTTGGCGGCGGTCATGATTGCTCCGCTCTGTTCATTCGCTGACGCAAAGATAATTTTGTCTGGCGCGGGGACATGCTAGAGCAACCTGAAGGCTGAAGAAAGCAAAGGGCCGGGAATGTCCATCAAGCACGTCACCTGCATCGAAGATCTGCGCCAAATCCACAAGCGGCGAGTGCCGAAGGCCTTCTTCGACTATTGCGATCGCGGCTCCTATACCGAGGACACGTTGCGCGCCAATCGCGCCGACCTCGAAGCTATCAAATTCCGCCAGCGCATCATGGTCGACGTCTCCCGGCGTGATACCTCGACCACCATTCTGGGCGAGCCGGCTTCGCTGCCGCTGATCCTCGCGCCAGTCGGCCTCACCGGGATGCAGCATGGCGACGGTGAAATCCATGCCTGCCGCGCAGCACAGGCCGCCGGCATTCCCTATACGCTGTCCACCATGTCGATCTGCTCGATTGAGGACGTGGCAGCCAACGTCGACAAGCCGTTCTGGTTCCAACTCTATGTCATGAAGGACCGGGGCTTCATCAAGGCGCTGATCGAGCGTGCCGTCGCCGCCAAGTGCAGCGCGCTGGTGCTCACCGTAGATCTTCAGGTGATCGGCCAGCGCCATCAGGATATCAAGAATGGCATGACGGTGCCGCCGGAGTGGAGCCTGTCGAAACTGTTCGACTTCGCCACCAAGCCGCAATGGGTCGCCGGCGTGCTACGCGGCAAGCGCCGCACCTTCGGCAACCTTGCCGGCCACATCAAGGGAATGGAAAACGTCACCCAGCTCGGGCAGTGGACCAACTCGCAGTTCGACACCACGCTGAACTGGAAAGACCTCGACTGGATCCGCTCAATCTGGCCGGGCAAGCTGATCATCAAGGGCATCCTCGACATCGAAGACGCCCGCGAAGCGGTGAAGACCGGCGCGCAGGCGCTGGTGGTTTCCAATCATGGCGGCCGCCAACTCGACGGTGCGCAATCCTCCATCGAGGTGTTGCCTGAGATCGTCGCCGCGGTCGGCGACCAGATCGAGATCATGTTCGACGGCGGCATCCGCTCGGGGCAAGACGTGGTGCGCGCGCTGGCGCTCGGCGCCAAGTCCTGCATGATCGGCCGCGCTTATGCCTACGGACTCGGCGCCTATGGCGAAGCCGGCGTCACTAAGGCGATCGACATCATCCGCAACGAGATGCTGGTGACCATGGGCCTGTGCGGCGTCAATACCGTCGCCGAAATCGACGAGCACGTCCTGGCGGGCTGAGCAGCCATCCGTGAACCGCACGACGGCGCACGCACTTGTGTGCGGCGCGAAACGAAACAAAATGCCACAGTGCACGTCTTCTGATCAGCAATCAGAACAGGAGACGACGATGCGACGTTATTCGGTTCTTGCGCTGTGCGCAGCCGCAACGCTGGTGATCGCCGCCGCGCCAACCGCGGCCTCGGCCCAGCGCGGTTTCCATGGAGGCGGCGGCTTTCACGGCGGCGGTTTCCATGGCGGAGGCTTTCATGGTGGAGGCTTCCACGGCGGCGGATGGCACGGTGGTGGCTGGCGCGGCGGTGGCTGGCATCGCGGCGGCGGCTGGGGCGCGGGTGCGCTCGGCATCGGACTGGGCCTTGGGCTCGCAGGCGCCTATGCTGGTTATCCGTATGGTTATGGCTACGGCTATCCCTACGGCGGTTACGGCTACGCGGCCTATCCCTACGGCGGCTACGACGACGGTGGTTGCTACCTGACCCGGCAGCGGGTCTGGACGTCTTACGGTTGGCGCATCCGTCGCGTGGAAGTCTGCGACTGACCGCCGTTACCGCACGATCGCCAGATCGGCCTCGACCAGTTGGCGCAGTTCGGGCGTAACTTCCGGCCTGCGCCCGAACCACAGTTCGAATCCACGCACCGCCTGGTGCAGCAGCATACCGAGCCCGTCGGCAGTGCGTAATTTTCGCTCATGCGCGGCTGCGAGCAGCGGTGTATCCAGTGGCACATAAACCAAATCTGCCACCGTCGCCTGCGCTGGCAATAGCTCCACGTCGATCTCCAATGCGGGCTGGCCCTTCATGCCGAGCGACGTGGTATTGACCAGCAATTGCACACACGGCAGCACCTCACCGAGCGCGTCCCAACCGTGGGGCACAACGCATTCGCCAAACTGATCAGCCAATGCCTGCGCCCGCCCCGCCGTGCGATTGACGAGATGCACGCGCTTGAGGCCACGCTCCAGCAACCCGAACACCACCGCGCGCGACGAACCACCGGCGCCGAGCACCACAGCCTCGTCAGCGGCATCCCATCTCGGTGCGCTGGCATCGAGATTGTTGATGAAGCCTTCGATGTCGGTATTGGTGGAGCGTAGCGTCTCACCCTCGTACCATAGCGTATTGGCGGCGCCGACGGCGCGCGCGCGCTCGTCTGGCTCGGTCAACAGCAGCGCCCGCTCCTTGTGCGGAATAGTGACGTTGGCGCCGACGAAGCCGTGATGCGACAAGTTCTGCACAAACTCGGCAAAACCTTCCGGCGGCACCGCCTCGATGCTGTAGCCGCCTGCGATACCAAACCGATGCAGCCAGTAGTGATGGATGATCGGCGAGCGCGAATGCGCGGCCGGCCAGCCGATCAGGCAGGCGGCAGGAGCTCTCTCGGGCGCGGGCATCGCAATTCTCCGTCACGGCAACATCGCCGTTCCCTTCACGCGACGGGCCGCGCTTGTCAATGCGCGATACGTCGCCTCAGGTCGCCAGCCGCTTCATCGGCACAACGACGGACTGCTCGCGAAGTTGCCGGATATCCTCCAGCGCCCGTGCGATGGTCTCGCGATACTTCGCCAGCGGCGGACGCACACCGTGAGTCAGCAACACGCGGCGCACGCTACGCGAACCACCGGTGATGTAGAGCCGCATGCCCTGCCGGTGCGCCTTCAGGGCAAGCCGATGGATGGCGTTGGCCGCCGTCGAATCCATCAACGGCACGGCACTGACATCAATGACGAAAGCCTTCTGGCGGCCGGCGATGTTGTCGAGCACCGCACCCACCGTCGACGCGGCGCCAAAGAAGAACGCACCGGTGATGCGATACACCACCACGTCGGGATCGGTCGCGAGCGTGGAGTCGTACGGCACCCGCGCGCCGTTGGCGTCGTCGGCCTTGTCATCCGCCACAAGTGGCACGCCTGCTTCGATGCCGGTCGCTTCCGCCATGCGGTTGATGAATAGCACCGCGCCGAGCGCGAAACCGACCAGGATGCCTTCGGTGAGATCGCGGAAGACGGTGAGCAGGAATGTCGCGAGCAGCACCGTCGCATCGCCCCACGACGAACGCAGCAACGTCCAGAACTCCTGCTTCTCCGCCATGCCCCACGCGACGATCACCAGCACCGCCGCCAGCGCCGACAACGGGATGTAGCTCGCCAGTGGCGCGGCGATCAGCATGAACAGCAGCAGGAATGCCGAATGCATCATACCGGCGATCGGCCCGCGCGCGCCGGCGCGCACATTGGTCGCGGTGCGCGCGATCAGGCCGGTGACGCAGATGCCGCCGAACAGCGGCGAAGCGATATTGGCAACGCCCTGCGCCACCAACTCGCAATTGGAACGGTGACGGCGCCCGGTCATGCCGTCGGCAACCACCGCCGACAACAGCGATTCAATCGCCGCCAGCAGCGCGAACGCGATCGCGTCCGGCAGCACCGCCTGCATCTTCGCGAAGGAGAACGCCGGCAATGTTGGCGCCGGTAGCGTCTCGGGAATACCGCCGAAACGCGAGCCGATGGTTTCCACCGGCAGCGACAACGCCCATGCCACCAGCGTCGCCACCACGACGCCGATCAGAATGCTCGGCCACGTCGGCCGCAGCTTGCGCACGCCGACCATCACCGCGATGGCAAGCACCGCCAGCGCGATGGCCCAGACGTTGACGGTGCCGGCGGCGTGCCACAGCACGACGAGCTTGGGCAACAGTTCGCCCGGCTCATGGCCTGACAGCTTGAGGCCGAACAGATCGTGCAACTGACTGGCGAAGATGATGACAGCGATGCCGGCGGTGAATCCGACCGTCACCGGATA
>JAFKKL010000121.1 GCA_017305595.1 Hyphomicrobiales bacterium
CCTGCTGCCGCATAGTCCTTGACGAACTTCACCGCACCGCCACCGGCGAAGAAACTGAACACCGCATCGGGCTTCAAGGTCGCGACGCGCGTGAGCAGCGCTTGGAATTCGACCTCGGGGAACGGCACTGTCATCTTCTCGGCGATCTTGCCGCCGTGCTTGGTGAAGTTCTCGGCGAAGGCATCGATCATTTCGCTGCCTGCGGTATAGCGCCAGGTGATGGTGGCGACGTTCTTGATGCCGGCATCGGCCAGCACCTTGCCCATCGGGAATGTGGTCTGCCAGTTCGAGAACGAGGAGCGGAAGATATTCGGCGCGCAGGCCGGGCCGGTGGCGTCGTTGGCGCCGGCGTTGGGAATGATCATCAGGGTCTTCGTATCGCGCGCGACCTTCACCATCGCCATCGCGACGCCGGAGTGCACTGTGCCGATCACCACGTCAGCCTTCTCACGCCCGACCAAGCGGTTCATGTTGTCGGTCGCGGCTTCCGGCTTCGATTCGTCATCGACCTGCACGAACGTGATCTCGCGGCCGCCGAGCTTGCCGCCCTTCTGTTCGACATAGAGACGGAAACCATCGTCGATGAACTTGCCGAGTTTGGCGTAAGTGCCCGTGTAGGGCAGCATCAGGCCAACCTTGAGCGGCGCGTTCTGCGCGATGGCCGGCGAACGCAATCCGGGCGCGACGGCCAGCGTGGCTGCACCGGCCGCTCCGGTGAGCAAGGTCCGGCGACTGACGATCAGACGGCTCGACATGGTATTCCTCCCTCTCTCTGTTTTTTCTCGTAGCTTTTTGCACGTGAAGGCGAAGCAGTATTCCTCGCACTCTCATTTGTTTCAATCTTAAAACTTTTCGCCCTTCCCGCGAATCCGACAAGAGCTGTCATTGGCAGGGTTAGACGGCCGCATCCCTCCATGCGAACATCATCCATGCGCATGCAGCATAATTCGTATCTCTCGCTCAATGCAAGAAATATAATTCAGGTTGCCGCGCAATGTTTCTGCAAACCACCGATCCGGCTACTAACCAGCATCGGAATTATGCTGCATTGCAACGCAGCGTGGCCAACGAGAGCACATCTTTATGAGACATCGCATCTTTCTCGCCGGCGCAACCGGCGCCATCGGCCAGCGGCTGATCCGGTTGCTGCGCGCGGCCGGTCATCATGTCACAGGGACGACTCGGTTCGAGGCAAAGGCTCCGATGCTGCCAGCGCTGGGTGCGGAGCCTGTGGTTGTGGACGTATTTGACGCCGATGCGCTGAAACAAGCCGTGCTCTCCGCGAAGCCCGATATCGTCATCCATCAATTGACCGACCTTCCACCCGGCCTCGATCCGGCGAAGATGGCAGACGCGATCGGCCGCAATGCGCGCATCCGCGAGGAAGGCACGCACAATCTGATTGACGCGTCGATTGCCGCCGGCGCGCGACGATTGATCGCACAAAGCATCGCCTGGATGTACGCACCGGGGCCGCAACCCCATCGTGAGGGCGATCCGCTCGATCGCGCCGCCGACGGGCCGCGCGGCATCACGCTGGCGGGCGTGGTGTCGCTGGAAACGCAGACACTGCAATCGCCGCCGCTCGAAGGCATCGTGCTGCGCTACGGCCAATTGTATGGACCGGGCACCGGCAGCGAGACCCCGCGCGGCCAGGCACCGCTGCATGTCGATGCCGCAGCCCACGCCGCATTGCTGGCGATCGATCGCGGCACGCCGGGATTCTACAACATCGCCGAACCGAACGATCTGATCGCCACCGGCAAGGCGCGCCACGATTTGGGATTCGACGCGAGCTTTCGCCTGCCAAACGGCTAGGGCTGCAACCGTGCTGTTAGGTCGCGCAAGCAATCCATCGCGTTGACGCGTCGTCTTCCAACACTGCGACATCAGCGGAGCGACGCGCCAGCACCGCGCGCTGATTGATGTAGCCCTTGTCGGTGATCTCGCCGTAATCGACCGACGGCGGCTCGGACACCAGCAGCGCGCGCGCCGCATGACCCGACGAGCCGCCACTTCTCGCCTTCAGCTTGGCTAACCCTTCGGCAATGCCGGCGCGCACCCGCATGCTGTTCAGCACATCGTCGAGCGGCGCACTCTCCGGCACTCCCGCGAGCGCGCGACACGCCACGACATTCGGAAACACCAGAAAACACACGTGATCGCCGCCGTGGCCGGTGACGACGATGTCCTGTGCCAGCGGCGCCAGCGCGGCGATGCCCGCCACCCGCAGCGTGCCGACGCTCACCCATGTGCCGGATGTCAGCTTGAAATCTTCCGCGACACGACCGTCGAAGAACAGCCCCAGTTCAGGGCGTTCGGGATCGGCGAACTTCACGGCATCACCGATGCAGTAGAAACCATCGGTATCGAAGGCAGCGGCCGTCTGCTCGGGAGATTTCCAGTAGCCCGGCGTGACGTTAGGGCCGCGCACCCGCACTTCCAGCTTGTCGCCGGACGGCACCAGTTTCAAATCCGTGCCCGGAATCGGCACGCCGATATTGCCGGAGCGTTGCGCCTGGAAATGACAGTCGGTGGCGAGCGGCGCGGTCTCGGTCGAGCCCCACGCCGACACCATCGGCAGTAGCCGCCCGATGGTCGCCTGCGACATCTCCTCCAGAGCTTCCCATAGATTCTGCGGCAGCGCGGCGCCGGCGAAGAAGATAATCTTCGCGCCGTTGAAGAAGCGCCGGCGCAATTCCGCGTCCTCGCGCAGCGCGGCGATCAGCATGTCGAAACCGCGCGGCACGTTGAAATAGACCGTCGGCACGACATCGCGCAGATTCGCCAGCGACGTCGCGAACAGGCCGGGCGCGGGCTTGCCAGCATCAATGTAGAGTGAGCCGCCGTTGCGTAGCACCATGTTGAAATTGTGGTTGGCGCCAAAGGTGTGGCTCCACGGCAGCCAGTCGGGAATGACCAACTCGTCCTGCGCGTTGTCGAGAAACGGCCAGACCTGTGCCTTCGCGGCCTGGCTCGTGGTCAGCATCCGATGCGTATTGATCACCGCCTTGGGTATGCCGGTCGAGCCCGAGGTAAACAGGAATTTCGCCACGGTATCCGGCCCGATTGCCGCGAAAGCTTGTGCGACATCCGCGCTTTCAGGCGTCTCCATGACGTCACGAAAAGCGACCGCATCACCCTCAGGCACATCCTCGCCGCTGACGATTCGGGCGCTGTGCGCCGGTGCAATTGCCGCAAGCGCCGCCGCGAACGGCTTCAGGCTCGAGACATAGATCGCACCCGGATCAAGCAGTGCCACCATGCTCCTGAGCTTGTCAAAATCCTTGGCAACCAGCGAATAGGCCGGCGATATCGCCGCCGCTGGCACCCCGACATGCATGGCGCCGAGGGCGAACAGCGCGTGATCGATGCTGTTATCGGATAGGATCACCAGCGGCCGCTCGGCGCTCATCTTGCAGGCCAGCACCCATGCGCCGATCCCACGCACCCGGTGCAGCGCCTCGGCATAGGTAACCGTGGTCCACGGCTGATCAGCACTCCGACGCTCGCCGAGGAAGATACGATCCGGGGTATTCGCTGCCCACTGCTCCAGCCAATCGCCGACACAGCGCGCTGACGGCTGAAGTGGTACGGTCGATCGCATCCAGATCGAGCCGTCGGCATGGCGGTCTGCGACGATCTGCGGCATCGCGAACAAGGGCGCGCTATCCTCAAGACGCGCGGCGGCGAGTGTCATGGCAATCCTCCTGGCGGCATTTTCTTGGTTATGATTTTGCTCTACGCGGAAAGCCGGCACGTCCGCAAGGCTGTCTCCTTGGCCGCCGTCGTTTACGCATGAACCAAAAGCCGTTTTGGCCGACATATGGTCCGCGACCCTCAGGCCGCGACAAGCCCCTATTTTTCGGACTATCATGCTGCGGGCAACCGCGCGCGGCGCGCATCAAACCGACCTGACCAGCGACGGAACGAAATCATGGCCGACCAGGACGACGTCCTCCACCTGATCGACGATACCGAACCTGCCTCTCCATCGACCCCTTCGCGCAAATGGAAAGTCGCGGTGATCGATGACGATCCGGCGGTCCATGAAGGCACCAAGTTCGCGCTCAGCGACTATTCGCTGAACGGTCAGGGCCTCGAAATTCTCTCCGCCTATTCGGCGGCCGAAGGGCGCGAGTTGTTGCGTCAGCATTCCGATATCGCTGCGATCCTGCTCGATGTCATCATGGAGACGGACTCCGCCGGGCTCGACCTGGTGGAATTCATCCGCAACGAGATCAAGAACGAGACCGTTCGCATCGTACTGCGCACCGGCCAGCCCGGGCAGGCACCCGAACGCCGCGTCATCGTCGACTACGACATCAACGACTACAAGGCGAAGACCGAACTGACGGCCGACAAGCTGTTCACGTCGCTCACCGCTGCGCTGCGCAGCTATCAGCAACTCGAGCGCATGGTGCAGACCCGGCGCGGCCTCGAAATCATTATCGACGCGGCCTCGACGCTATATGATTTCAAATCCATGCAGCGTCTGGCCGAGGGGGTGCTGACGCAGATCGCATCGCTGCTCAATGTCGATTGCGCCGGCATACTGGTGCTGCGCGACGGCGGCGAAATCAGCGACGACTTCGCGGTGCTGGCAGGATCCGGCTGCTACAGCCGATTCATCGGCCATGCCGGACCGAAATCGCTCGACACCGACCTGCGGCAGATGGTCGAAGAGGCGTTCCGTCGCCGCGCGCACGAATTCGCCGACCAGCGCACCGTACTTTACATCCGCACCGGCAGCGGCCGTGAGGTCGTGGTGTTGCTGCAGGCCGAGTGTCCGCTCTCCGAGACCGACCGCGCGCTGGTCGAAATCTTCGGCAGCCGACTGTCGATCGCCTTCGATAATGTAATCCTCTATCAGCAACTGCATGAGGCCAACACGCAGTTGGAAGATCGCGTGGCGCAACGCACGCGCGCGCTGATGCTGGCCAATCGCCGCCTGTCAGCGCAGTGGCTGCGGCTGCAGCGCGCCAACGGCTTCAAGAACGAAATTCTCGGCACCGTCGCGCACGATTTGAAGAATCCGCTCGGTGTGATTCTCGGCCGCACCGAGATGCTGACCGAACTGATCGGCGCCGACGCTTCGCGCGACAGTATCAGCGCGCAGGTCACCCATATTCGCGATGCGACACGTCGCCTGACTTCCATGGTCGATCACCTGATTTCCGACGCCATGGCGGACGCGTTCGACATCACCATCCGGCGCGAGCCGGTCGATGTCTCGGCGCTGGTCACCGAGGTCGCGGAAGCGAACCGGCTCTCCGCCGCCAACAAACAACAGGTGATCGAAGTCTCCGCGCCGCCGGACCAACAGACCATGTGCGACGCCGACCGGATGCGCGAGGCGATCGACAATCTCGTCAGCAACGCCATCAAGTACAGCCCAATCGGCGGCAATATCACGCTGCTTGTTGCTTATGATCCGGTGCACGTCATCATCCGCGTCACCGATCAAGGCGCAGGACTTTCCCCCGAAGACCTTGGCAGGTTGTTCGGTCGCTTCCAGCGCCTCTCCGCCAAGCCGACTGCCGGCGAAAGCTCCACCGGTCTCGGGCTATCGATTGTTAAGCGCATTGTCGATATGCATGGCGGCACTATCACTGCCGATAGCCCCGGCCCCGGACAAGGGGCTACCTTCACGATCGAACTTCCGGTGACAACCGCAGCGTGACATGAGCCAGAGCCAACACATCATCATTGTCGACGACGAAGCCCCGGCCCGCGAAATGGTCGGCGACTATTTGCGAATGCATGGCTTCACCGTGACGCTCTGCGACGGCGGCAAAAGCCTGCGCGAGGCTATCGCTGTCGGTCAGCCCGATCTCGTCGTGCTCGACCTCAACATGCCTGAGGAAGATGGCCTGTCGATCATCCGCGACCTCAAGGCCCGCACCAACGTGCCGGTAATCATGCTGACGGCGACGGCGAGCCCGATCGATCGCGTCGTCGGACTGGAGCTCGGCGCCGACGACTATGTCGCCAAGCCGTGCGAATTGCGCGAGTTGATGGCGCGAATTCGATCCGTGCTGCGACGCACCATCCCCGGCAAGACCGTAATCGAGACCGCTTCTTCGCCGGCCGCCAAGGAAAGCACTGATCACTTGGTGCGCTTCGGAACCCGCTGGCTCGACCTCGAGGCGCAGGCGCTGCGCGACGACGAAGGCAACGAGCATCCATTGACCGCCTCAGAATTCGGCCTCCTGAAGGTGTTCGCCGCCAATCCGAAGCGCGTGCTATCGCGCGAACGGTTGCTGGAGCTGGCCAATGCCCGCGATGCCGAGGCTTTCGACCGCGCCGTCGACCTGCGGATCATGCGCATCCGCCGCAAGATCGAGCCCGACCCCACAAAACCGTCGGTGATCCGCACCATTCGCGGCGGCGGGTATCTTTTCAGCCCCGTCAGCGACAAATCCTGACGCATCGTCATTTTATTGCGACGCAGCATACACTTCTGTTCGGATTGTTTCGTCCCACCATGATCCGACGAAACAATTCTATCCGCGACGAAACCGTTTTCCTCCTGGTAAGCAGATGTCCTGAAACAACCACCGGTTAAAAAACTCCCACAACAACGCCGCACAGGCGACGAGGGAGCCGGTCATGCAGAACGTCATCGCCATCAGCGCCGCCCAGCAAGGCATCCTTGCTGCCCAAGCGACTTCCGACGAGATGCTGATCGAGAGCATCGCCGAGGGCAGCAAGCCCGCGATGCACATCCTCTACGCCCGTCATCGGGTGCGGGTGTATCGTTTCATCCTGCGCATGATCCGCGACACCACCACTGCCGAAGACCTCGTCAGCCAGGTGTTCCTCGACGTCTGGCGGACCGCCGGCCAGTTCGAGGGCCGCGCGCAAGTCTCGACCTGGTTGCTGTCGATCGCCCGTTTCAAGGCGCTGACCGCGTTGCGCCAGCGCTCACACGAAGACCTCGATGAGGACGGCGTGCTGGAAATCGCCGATCAGGCCGACACGCCGGAAGCCGCGCTCGAGCGCACCAAGACCAGCGCCATCCTGCGCGCCTGCATCGCCAAGCTGTCGCCGGCGCATCGCGAGATCATCGACCTGGTCTACTATCACGAGAAGTCGGTGGAGGAAGCCGGCAAGATCATCGGGATTCCGCAAGCCACCGTGAAGACCCGCATGTTCTATGCCCGCAAGCAACTCGCCGAACTGCTCAAGACCTGCGGCGTTGACACGCTGGCAGCCTGACGACCGACATCCGCCACAAAGTCAGACGACGGATCAGAACCATGCAGATGATGTCCTTCCGCTTCTTCATCGTTCCGCTCGGCGCGGTCTGCACGTTGATCGCGCTCGGCCTGCAAGATGCCCCGGCGCGCGCGAATCGCGGCGGCGCGATGGTTTCAGTCCGTCCGCAAGCCAGCGGATGTCTACAGCAGCGCCCCGTCGACGTCTGCATCCTTTCCGGTGAAGGCAACACGCACTCCCGCTAGTTCCACGACATCCTCCCCAAACCTGTCGACCCGGCCGGGATGCCTCTCCGCCGGGTCGAATTGTATGGAATGTGCGCCACGACGAACTTTGCGCGGGCGCAACGTCGCGCCGCGCGTGGGCTATACGCTGGACGGCATGCATGGCACGGCACGCCGCATCGCCGCTTTCCATGTCGGCCGCATGTGTTAGCTTCGCATCGTTGCTTCGCCGGAGACCCGCCTCATGTTCGATGGCCTTGACGCAGTCGTTCTCGCGCGCGCACAGTTTGCCTTCACGATGTCGTTTCATATCGTGTTCCCGGCATTCTCAATCGGGCTCGCCAGTTATCTCGCCGTGCTCGAAGCGCTGTGGCTGTGGACCGGCCGCGAGGTCTTCCTCAATTTGTTTAACTACTGGCTGAAGATCTTCGCCATCGCCTTCGGTATGGGCGTCGTGTCCGGCGTGGTGATGTCGTATCAGTTCGGCACCAACTGGGCGACGTTCTCCGACAAGACCGGGCCTGTCATCGGCCCGCTGATGGCTTACGAGGTGTTGACCGCCTTCTTCCTCGAAGCCGGCTTTCTCGGCGTCATGCTGTTCGGCCTGAAGAAGGTCGGGCCAAGATTGCACTTCCTCGCCACGTTGATGGTAGCTATCGGCACGTTGATTTCAGCGTTCTGGATTCTTTCGGCCAATTCGTGGATGCAGACGCCGGCCGGCTACGCCATCAACGACGCTGGACAGTTCGTTGCCGCCGACTGGTGGAAGGTGATCTTCAATCCGTCGTTCCCCTATCGCCTCGTTCACATGGTGCTGGCAGCCTATCTTACCACCGCCTTCGTGGTCGGCGGCGTCGGCGCGTTCCATCTGTTGCGTGATCCGAAGCGGGAAGGCGCACGGGTGATGTTCTCGATGGCGATGTGGATGGCGACCATCGTGGCGCCAATCCAGATTTTTGCCGGCGACCAGCACGGCCTCAATACGCTGGAGCATCAGCCGGCCAAGGTGATGGCGATGGAGGGCCACTACCAGGGCCATCCGGACGGCGCACCGCTGCTGCTGTTCGGATTGCCGGATCAGAAGAATGCCAAGGTGGACTACGCGATCCAGATTCCAAAACTGTCGTCGCTGATCCTCAAGCATTCGCTCGACGCACCGTTGGCCGGCCTCGATACCGTGCCGCGAGAAGACTGGCCGCCGGTGCCGGTGATCTTCTGGTCGTTCCGCATCATGGTCGGCCTCGGCTTCCTGATGATGGGTCTTGGTCTGCTCAGCCTGTGGCTGCGCTGGCGCGGCCGGATCTATGATTATCGGCCGCTGCATTATTTTGCGATGGTGATGGGGCCATCCGGATTCATCGCGGTGCTGGCCGGTTGGTTCACCACCGAAGTCGGTCGGCAGCCGTTCACAGTCTACGGGCTGCTGCGCACCGTCGATTCAGCGTCGCCGCTTGCAGCACCGGCGGTCGCGTCATCGCTGATCGCGTTCGTGATCGTCTACTTTCTGCTGTTCACCGCCGGCATCGTCTACATCCTGCGCCTGATGGCGCAACCGCCGCACAGCGGCGAGGAAGGTCCGCGCGGCGACGCGCCCTCGCACGCCGCCGGCATCACGCCCGCTTCGGGCGCGGCAAACTACGCACAACGGTGAGCGCCATGGATCAGGTGTCAACGATAGCGACCGTCTGGGCTTTCATCATCGCCTTCGCGGTGTTCGTCTATGTCGTGATGGACGGCTTCGACCTCGGGCTCGGCATGCTGTTTCCGCTGTTTCCGAAGAAGGAAGATCGCGACGTGATGATGAACAGCGTCGCGCCGGTGTGGGACGGCAACGAAACTTGGCTGGTGCTCGGCGGCGGCGGCCTATTCGCGGCGTTTCCGCTGGCCTATGCGGTGCTGATGCCTGCACTTTATACGCCGATCGTCGCGATGCTGCTCGGCCTGGTGTTTCGCGGCGTCGCCTTCGAATTCCGCTGGCGCTCGCAACGCGAGCGTAACCGCTGGGACATTGCCTTCGCCGGTGGCTCGCTGGTCGCCGCGCTGGCGCAAGGCATCGCGCTCGGCGCCATCCTGCAAGGCGTGCAGGTCGCCAACCGTGCCTATGCCGGCGGCTGGTGGGACTGGCTGACACCGTTCAGCATTCTCACCGGTATTGCCGTGGTGATCGGCTATTGCCTGCTCGGCGCGACATGGCTGGTGATGAAGACCACCGGCGATCTGCGCGAGAAAGCCTATCATCTGAGTTGGTGGCTGCTGTTCGCCATGCTCGGCGCGATCGGCGCAGTAAGTTTGGCAACGCCGTTCCTCAACGTCGAATATGCACGGCGCTGGTTCACCTGGCCGAACCTGCTGTTTACAGCACCGGTGCCGATCGCGGTCGCGGCCGTCACCGCATTGCTGTTGCAAAGCCTCGCGCGGCGACAGGACTACAGACCATTCGTGCTGTCCCTCGTGCTGTTCGCGCTATCCTATGCCGGCCTCGGCATCAGCATGTATCCCTATATCGTGCCGCGCAGCATCACCATCTGGCAGGCGGCGGCGCCAGAGAGCAGCCAGATATTCATGCTGGTTGGGGTATCGATCCTGATTCCGATCATCCTGATCTACACCGGATGGGCCTATTGGGTGTTTCGCGGCAAGGTCGATCCGCAGAGCGGATATCACTGATGGCGACGCAGGACGATAAGTCGTCGCTGCCGCAACGCTTATTGTGGTTCGTCGTGTTGTGGCTCGGCGGCGTCGGCGCTGTGGCTCTCGTCGCCTACGGCCTGCGGCTCTGGATCGCGCCACATTGATCTGTCACAAAGTCGGGCCATGCTGATTCGACAGTATCGGGTAACGATTGATTCGCCATAGGCGTTGAGGGCTTCACGGAAGCAATGAACGCCCATATTTTTTCACGCGTTTTCCTGACACGCGGCCACTTCGCTCGAAAAGCTGCGGCAAACGCCGACTTGCCATCTACGCGAGGGTACGGTTTGATACCCTCAATATCGCGACATCGCCCGACGGTTCGCACCCCCGACAACAAGGATTGCCGATGCTTCGCTTTCGACGCTTGCTGTGGATGCCATTGCTGGCCACGATGTTGATCGCTCTTCCAACGTCGCACGGCTTCAGTCAGATCCAAAGCGAGGACATGAATATCGGCGACGAACCGGGGCGCGTGCCGGATGAATCGGTGCAATTGCCGCCGCAGTTCCAGCGGCAGATGGTGCTTTACCGCACTACCGAGCCGCCCGGCACCATCATCGTCCACACCTCCGAACGCTTCCTCTATCTGGTGCAGGGCAATGGCCGCGCCATCCGCTACGGCGTTCGCGTCGGCCGCGAAGGCTTTCAATGGCAGGGCCTCTTGAAGATCACACGCAAGGCCGAGTGGCCCGACTGGACACCGCCGCCGGAAATGATTCAGCGCCAGCCCTACCTGCCGCGCTTTATGGCCGGCGGCCCC
Organism: Hyphomicrobiales bacterium; assembly: GCA_017305595.1. Taxonomy (GTDB): domain Bacteria; phylum Pseudomonadota; class Alphaproteobacteria; order Rhizobiales; family Xanthobacteraceae; genus 62-47. The sequence goes on from JAFKKL010000121.1 coordinate 10,900, forward strand.
GGCAATCCGCTCGGCGCGCGCGCGATGTATCTGGGCGCAACGGTCTACCGCATTCACGGCACCAACCAGCCTGACACCATCGGCAAGGCCGTATCGTCCGGATGTTTCGGCATGGTCAATGGTGACATCATCGATCTTTACGGCCGCGTTCCGGTCGGCACCAAGGTCGTCGTCAAGCAACGTCCATCGATCTAATTCGCCGCCGATCCTTGCCCATCACGTCATCCTTATGAGCGAGACATCATCATGCTGAACTTTGGTCTTCCCTTCGTGCGCGGCTCTGTCGCTGTTGCCGCCACCATCGTTGCGTTCGGGGCATTCACCAGTGCCGATGCGCAAATGTTGAAGACCGTGAAGGCCAGGGGCAACCTGATCTGCGGCGTTTCGACAGGCCTGCCGGGCTTCTCCAATGCTGACGATAAGGGGGTGTGGTCTGGCCTCGACGTCGATCTCTGCCGCGCGGTCGCGGCTGCGGTGTTCAACGACGCTACCAAGGTGAAATACGTTCCGCTCAACGCCGAACAGCGCTTCAAGGCGCTGCAATCCGGCGAAATCGATTTGCTCTCGCGCAACTCGACCTGGACGATGTCGCGTGAAGCCGAATTCAACCTGAGCTTTGCCGCGGTCAATTACTACGACGGTCAGGGCTTCATGATCCGCAAGAGTGCCGGCAAGGATTCGGCGTTGGCGCTCGACAACAGCAAGGTCTGCGTGCAATCCGGCACCACCACGCAGCTCAATCTCGGCGATTACTTCCGCGCCAACAATATGAAGTATCAGGAGATGGCGTTTTCGAATGCCCCCGAAACGCTGAAAGCCTACGACACCGGCGCATGCGACGTTTTCACCAGCGACATCTCGCAGCTCTACGCCGAGCGGCTGACCCTCTCCGCACCTAACGACCACGTCATCCTGGCGGACGTGATTTCCAAGGAGCCCCTCGGCCCCGCGGTGAAGCAAGGCGATAGCCAGTGGCAGGAGATAGTAAAGTGGTCGCACTTCGCCATGCTCAACGCCGAAGAACTCGGCGTCACGTCGAAGAACATCGACGAAGCGCTGAAATCGCAAAAGCCGGACGTCAAACGCCTCGTCGGAAACGAAGGCAGCTACGGCGAGCAGATCGGCCTGACCAAGGATTGGGCCGTGCGTATCATCCGGCAGGTCGGCAATTACGCCGAATCCTACGATCGCAACGTCGGCACCGGATCGAAGCTCGGCATTCCCCGCGGCCTCAATCACCTCTGGAACGAGGGCGGCATTCAATACGCGCCGCCGATCCGGTAGGCCGCGCGTCAGGCGACGCGGTAGACGTCCTGTCCGTCCACCTGTACCCGCCCGTCGGCAACGAGTTCGGCGAGGTGCTGCGAAATGGTGCGCGCCTCGGATGAATCGACCCATGGACTCTCGTAGTGCGACGGATAGATCAGCCGTTGTTTGACCAATTGCGCGAGCGTCTTCGGCGTCTCCTTCAGCATCGCCAGCAGTCGTTCTTCGCGTTCGTCAAGCTTGGCGGCATAGGCCGCGAGATCCTGCATGAAGCGCTCCCGATCGGTATAGACACCGCGATGATGCGCGGTGACCCAGACTTTCGCCGGAATGTCCCGCAGCCGCGCCATGCTGCTGCGGAAGCCTGACAGGCTCGATGAGGCATCGCCGTAGTAAGGCCCGAAGCCGGTGAGATCGATATCGCCGATGAAAGCCACGCCCTCCGGCTCTACTAGCAAGACGCAGTGGCCGGCAGTGTGACCCGGCATATGGAAGGCGCGGATCGTCACCCCGCCGAGATCCCATGACGCGCCGTCGACGTAACTTTTCGCATCCGGCTGCGGCGCATAGAAGAAGTCGCGCTTGAACCGAGCCTGCATTTCCGGAATGCGGCTCTGATCGGTCACGCCGAAAGCAGCAACCAGTCCGTCCCAACTGCGCGCCGCCTCCAGATCCGCTTCATGCACATGGATCGACGCATCGGGGAGACGATGCAGGCCCGCCATATGGTCCTCGTGGACGTGGCCCATGACCACCAGTTCGGTGGCATCAAATTCAGGCCCGATGAAGTTCGAGACGATTGGCGCATCGAGCGCCGCGCGGGTATCCGAGCCGCGAACGAGCACCTGGTTTCCATCGGGGTATTTGCCGTTCTTCTCGCCGAAGAAAACCGAAACCCGGCCGAAATCTGCGCGTTGCACCGGCGCGCGGGACGCGGGTTGGCTCACGTGGGAATTCATATCGACGATTCTCCTTCGGTCACGGTCGGCCCGCCGCCACGTACCGGACGATTGGACCGTCGCACAGGAGCCGCCGCCAGCATATGGCAATCCATCGCTCGCGGGAACCGCCCGCCGCCGACCATGGCGAAAGCCGCGGCCGTCTGCAGCCTCGCTGCCGGCACGCCGCCCGTTCCTGTGCTTTTGCCCTGGCCGATTCGCTCTGGTAATCATGCCGTCGAAACCAACATCGCCGCGCTCCCGCGCGTGCAAGACAGGAGCTGAGGACGAACATGATCGAAACCGTTGGCATCATCGGCGCCGGCACCATGGGCAACGGCATCGCGCAGGTCTGCGCGGCGGCCGGACTTAACGTCGTCATGACCGATATCTCCGACGCAGCCGTCGCGCGCGGCACGTCCGTGATCGAAAAGAGCCTCGAGCGGCTCGTCAACAAGCAGAAGATGAGCGAGGCCGACCGCAGCGCCGCACTCAAGCGCATCACCGGCACCACCGACAAGGCGAAGCTCGCCAACTGCGATCTGGTGATCGAGGCCGCCACTGAGAACGAAGACCTCAAGGTGAAAATCCTCAAGGACCTCTGCGCCACGCTGCAACCGCGCGCGCTGCTTGCCACCAACACCTCGTCGATCTCGATCACGAAGCTCGCGGCGGCGACCGACCGTCCTGATCGTTTCATCGGCATGCACTTCTTCAATCCGGTGCCACTGATGGCGCTGCTCGAATTGATCCGTGGCTTGCAGACCTCCGACGATACGCACGCCAAGGCCGTGGACTTCGCCAAGCGCATCGGCAAAGTGGCGATCACCGCCAAGAACAGCCCCGGCTTCGCCGTCAACCGTATCCTGTGCCCGATGATCAACGAGGCGATCTTCGCGCTGCAGGAAGGCATCGCCAGCGCCGAGGACATCGACGCCGGCATGAAGCTCGGCTGCAACCAGCCGATCGGCCCGCTGGCGCTGGCCGACATGATCGGCCTCGACACCATGCTGTCGGTGATGGAGGTGTTTTACGAGGGCTTCAACGATTCGAAGTATCGCCCCGCGCCGCTGCTCAAGGAAATGGTCGCCGCCGGTCACCTCGGCCGCAAGAGCGGCAGGGGTTTTTACGACTACGGCAAGTCGGCTTGAGATAGCGTGGCGCGGATTGAGTATCCGCGTCACTTCTCACGGATCATCTACAAAACGATCGGCCGTCATTGCGAGCAAAGCAAAGCAATCCAGACTTCTTTTTGAGTCTGGATTGCTTCGTCGCTCACGCTCCTCGCAATCACGAGAGGTCTTCCTTAGTGCCCCATGCCCGGCTCGACGACGCCGTTGTAGATATCCGGATTGGGCTCACCTTCCACCACCAGCATCCCCGCTAGACCACGTTCTGCGCGCGACAGCGCGTGATCGACGAGGGTGTAACCGCCCGGCACATCAAGCTTGAACTCGGTGATCACCGCGCCGCCCGGCGGCACTGTCACGGTCTGGATGTCGTGCAGTGGTGCACTGGTAACGCCGCCGAGGTTATAGACCTTGTCGAAGATCTCACCGATGACGTGGAACGACGAGGTGAAGTTGGGCCCGCCGACACCGAAGTAGAGTCGCACCGTCTCGCCGACCTTGGCGTGCAGCGGATGCAGCTTGGTGATGGCGCCGACCGAACCATTGAACACGAAGTATTCCGGCTTTTCGGCGAGCAGTTTTTCGACGCTGAACTCCTGGCTGCCGCGCTGGCCATACGCCGCGTCCGTGTAGATCTCACCCTGCATCACATAGAATTCGTGATCGACCGGCGGCATGCCTTCCTCCGGCTCGACAAGAATCAAGCCGTACATGCCGTTGGCGATGTGTTCGGCGACCATCGGCGTCGCGCAGTGATAGACATAGAGCCCCGGCTTCAGCGCCTTGAAGCTCATCGACTTCTCCTTGCCCGGATCGACCTGCAACGCCGCGGCGCCGCCGCCCGGGCCCGTCGCAGCATGAAAGTCCACCGAGTGGATCATGTTGCTGTCGGCCGCATTCTTCAGATGCACATCGACAGTATCGCCGACGCGGACACGCACGAACGGACCCGGCACCTTGCCGTTGAAAGTCCAGTAGCCGAACGTCGTGCCCTCGGCGAGACGGCCTTCCATCTCGACGGTGAGCAGATCGAGCCGCACGGTTTTCGGATCGCGCTTGCCGATCGGCGGCGGCAGGTCGGTCGGCGGCCGCGAGATGTCGGCCTCCACCGTCACTTGCGCCGATGGCGTGGCGGTCACCAGGAACTGACCCTCCATGCCGGCGAGACGATGACCCGGCACATCGCAGTAGTAGAGGAAGTCGCCGGCCTTGCCGGCCCGGAAGACAATGCTGGTGCTGGCGCCCTTGCTGATGACACGTGGCGAGCGGGCATCCTGATCCGGGAAGATGATGTCGTGCTCGGTGCCTTCGCCATTGATCAGCGTCACCTGCACCACCTGCCCTTCGACGGCGGTGAGTATTGGATTGACCTTGCCATCGATGGTGCCGCCAACGCCGAGGAACACCATCCGCCCCTCGGCGATGCCGGAACGCAACGTGTACTTGGCATCCGACAGATAGGCGGTGACGGGACGAGACGCGGCCTGCGACGCGGGTGCTTGCGCGGCCGGTGCCGGCGCTGCCGCATTGGCAGCGGGCGCGGACGTCGCCGCTCCGGGAGTCGCTTCGGCCGACGCCGCCAGGAAGGCGATGACATCGGTGCGGTCCGAATCCGTCTTCAGACCAGGGAACGGCATCTTGTTGCCGGGCACCACCTTCTGCGGATCCTGCAAATAGGCATCGAGTTTCTCAGGCGTCCAGGTGATGCCGCTCTGCTTCATCGCGTTGGAGAAGCTGTAGTTGGCGACCTCCCCGGCCTTCGTACCGACGATTCCTGCGAGGCTCGGGCCGAGCAGGTTCTTGCCCGGCTGCATGGAGTGGCAGGCCTGACACTTCTTGAACACCTGACGGCCATGCGCGACATCGCCCTCGACCGCAGTGCTGGCGACCTTGGCGGCGGCAGCCGGTTTCGCGGCCGGCGCTTGCGCCATTTTCGACATGTCATGACCATGGGCATGCGGCGATGCGACCG
>JAFKKL010000122.1 GCA_017305595.1 Hyphomicrobiales bacterium
CCAAGACGCACGAGGAGGGGGCGATCCGACAACGGGCGGAAGATTTTTTCACCCACGTCGTCCCCGCGCAGGCGGGGACCCAGACGCCGCAGCAGTCGCGAAGAAAGAAAACGTGCGTTGCTCAGAATCCCGCGCTTGAGATCATCGACAGGCCAGGGTTCTGGGTCCCCGCCTGCGCGGGGACGACCAAGGGCAAGGCCAAAACGCGGCGGCACTTACAACATTTTCAATAAGTGTCCTTACCCCTTGCCCGCCCCGCACATCAGATCGATGGCGCCGCGCACGATCGCTTCCAGATCCTTGCGCGGGGTGCGGGCGCGGGCGCGGATGGCGATGGTGTGGATGGTGGCCGAGGCCATCTGCGCCAGCACATCGGGGGAGGCGGACGATGGCAGTTCGCCCATCTCCTGCGCGCGGCGGAAGCAAATCGCGAACGCCTTGTCGAGTTCGAGGAACCCGCTCAGCACCATGGCGCGAATATCAGGATCGGCCACCGCTTCGGACGCCGCCGTCATCACCGTGAAGCAACCGCGCGGCCCCTCCTCGCCCGACAGATAGATGTCGAGCGCAATCGCATAAATGCGTTGCAGCCGCTTGCGCAGCGGCAGGTCGCCCTTGAACGCCTCCTGCATCGCCGCGCGCGCATCCGCGCGATAGCGCTCGTAGGTCTTGATGTAGAGCGCGCGCTTGTCGCCGAACGCGCCGTAAAGGCTCGGCCGGTTCATGCCGGTTGCGGCGCTGAGATCGTCCAGCGAGGTGCCGGCGAAGCCGTCCTTGCGAAACAGATCGAGCGCCTTGGCCAGCGCCACCTCCGGCTCATACGCGCGCGGGCGGCCGCGACGCTTTACCGGCGCAGCTTCGACGGACGATGGCGACGGCGCGGCGGATTTCCTTTTTTGTACCATTTCGCAAATTAATCCTTGACCCCGGATATATTATGCGAGACGGTATAAAAATCAACGCGCGTTGGTTGCCCTATTCCCTATCCCGAGCCCAAGGAGCCATTCCCATGGATCTCTATTTCTCGCCGCTTGCCTGCTCGATGGCGACCCGCATCGCGTTCTACGAAGCCGGCGCGGATGCCGCCTATCTCGAAGTCGATCCGAAATCGAAACGCGTGCAGCAGGACGATTCGGATTTCCTCGCGGTCAATCCGCTCGGGCTGGTGCCGACGCTGCGCACCGAAGACGGCGTGATCCTGACGGAGAACGCCGCAATCCTGCAATACGTCGCCGACCATCTGCCCGATGCCGGGATTTCCGCACGCAACGCCGCCGAACGTTCACGCTTGCAGCAATGGCTGTGCTTCATCGGCACCGAACTGCACAAGGCGCTGTTCGTGCCGTTGCTCGATAAGAAATCACCAGCCGAGGTGAAAGCCTACGCAATCGAGAAAGGGCTGTCGCGGCTCGATTACCTCAATAATTATCTCGAAGGTCGCGATACGCTGCTCGATCACTTCAGCGTCGCCGACGCCTATCTCGTCACCATCATCAACTGGAGCATGGCGACGCCGCAGATCGACCTCGCCAAATGGCCGAACATCAAGGCCTATTACGAACGTCATCGCGCACGGCCGAGCGTGACCAAGGCGATCGACGAGGAGTTCGCGCTCTACAAAGCCGAACAGGCGCGCCACAAGGCGGCGGCGTGAAGTGTTTCGAGTCTCGCATACTTGTGCGAGACTCGCCCTCCTTTGTCGTCCCCGCACAGGCGGGGACCCATACGCCGCAGCGGTCGTGAGTAAAGGAAGCGCACATCGCTCAGCGTCCTGCGCTTGCAATCACAGACAAGCTAGGGGTTCTGGGTCCCCGCCTGCGCGGGGACGACCATTGAGAGGTCTCGTTCTTGAAAACGAGACTTAACTACCCCTAATCCGCCTTCATCGCCACGCGCAGTGCTTTCGGTATCGGTCGCGCGCGGCCGCCGGAGACGAAGGCGACTTTCACGTCGGCTTCCAGCAGCAGGATCGCGCCGCGCTTGATTTCCTGATGCAGCGTGATCGACGCGCCACGCACTTCGAGCGGCCGGGTGACGACATCGAGCAGGTCGTCCATATGCGCGGGGCGGATGAACTCAAGCTGCATCGCCCGCACCACGAAAGCGAAGCCTGGCGCTTCAGTCTCGGCTTCCGCGAACAGCGCGCGCTGGTCGGCGCCGAGCAGCCGCAGATAATTGGTGCGGCCGCGCTCCATGAAGCGCAGGTAGTTGGCGTGATAGACGATGCCGGAGAAATCGGTGTCCTCGTAATAGACCCGCACCTGCATGTGATGGCGGCCGTCGCGGATCTCGCCGTCGAGATGCCCGGTGAGCGGCGCGGAAGCAATCTCCGGCGCGGTCATCGGTCGTCGTCCTTGCCGAACAGGCCGAATTGCGACGCATCGCGCGACGGCTCCGCGAGGCCGAGATGCTTGAATGCGTGCGACGTCAGCAGGCGGCCGCGCGGCGTGCGTTGCAGATAGCCGCACTGGATCAGGTACGGCTCGATGATATCCTCGATGGCGTCGCGCGGCTCCGACAGCGCCGCCGCCATGGTTTCCACGCCGACGGGGCCGCCGCCGTAGTTCAACGCGATGGTGGTGAGATAGCGCCGATCCATCGCGTCGAGCCCTGCGGCATCGACTTCCAGCGCGCCGAGCGCATGGTCGGCGATCTTGCGATCGACCGCAGCCGCATCCGCGGCTTCCGCGAAATCGCGCACCCGGCGCAGCAGGCGGCCGGCGATGCGCGGCGTGCCGCGCGCGCGCCGTGCGATTTCATTGGCGCCATCCGCCGTCATGCCCATGCCGAGCACGCGCGCACCGCGGCTGACGATGTGTTCCAGTTCCGCGACGGTGTAGAAATTCAGCCGCACCGGAATGCCGAAGCGGTCGCGCAGCGGATTGGTGAGCAAGCCTGCACGCGTGGTCGCACCGACCAGCGTGAACTTCGCCAGATCGATTTTGACTGAGCGCGCCGCCGGCCCCTCGCCGATGATGAGGTCGAGCTGGAAATCCTCCATCGCCGGATAGAGCACCTCCTCCACCGCCGGATTGAGGCGATGGATTTCGTCGATGAACAGCACGTCGCGCTCTTCGAGATTGGTCAGCAGCGCCGCGAGGTCGCCGGCCTTGGCGATCACCGGGCCCGAGGTGGCGCGGAAACCAACGCCGAGTTCCCGCGCCACGATCTGTGCCAGCGTGGTCTTGCCGAGGCCGGGAGGACCGACGAAGAGCACGTGATCCAGCGCTTCCTTGCGCTTGCGCGCGGCGTCGATGAACACCTGCAGATTGGCGCGCGCCTGCGCCTGGCCGACGAAATCGGCCAGCAGTTGCGGGCGCAGCGAGGTGTCGCCGATATCGTCGGCGCGGCGCTCGGGCGTGACGAGGCGGGAGGGATCGGTCATGATCACCCCTTAACCCCGCGCGGCGGAAGATGCCAGCCGCGAACGATGGCCCAGCACGCCATGGTGGCGGCGAGGCAGGTGATCAACATCACCGGGACGTGCTCCGGCTGCTCGGTGTCGGTCAGCATCGACGGCAGCGAATGGCCCGACATCACCAGAAAGCCGATCCCGAGACCGACGCCGATCAGCGTTGCCATCGGCCATTTCACCGCTCCGAAAAACGCTTGCCGGACACCGAACATGAGGCCGCCTGCAGCCGCCGGTCCCGCGCCGATGAAATAGCTCAGCGGCGCGGCGTAGATCAGCGCGAACAGCCCGATCCACGATAGTCCGACCAGATCGACCTTCGATCCCATCGCGATCACGGCGGTCGACAGCATGAACGCCAGCGCGCCGACCGGTGGACCGATGACGACGAAGACCATCACGATGGCGAACAGGCAACGCAAGCGCTTGCCGAGCGGCGGCTCCGCCGGTATCGCGACGGGCAACGGCGGCGGCATGGCACCCGACGCGTTGGTCATCACCGCGACAACTCCTTCAAGCCGAGGCGAATGAGTTGCGCGGTTTCGGCTTTCTCACCGGCGTCGCGCGAGGCGGCCGCGATGGCGGCGGCGGCTTGCGGCTGGCCGTAGCCGAGGTTGACCAGCGCCGAGATGGCGTCCGCCACCGCGCGCGGCGCGCGGGCGTCATCGAGCGCGCCGGAGAGTTTCACCACCGCCGGATCGACATCGGCGAAGGCCGGGGCCTTGTCCTTCAGTTCGGAGACGATGCGCTCGGCGACTTTTGCGCCGACGCCGGGCGTGCGCGCCACCGCCGCCTTGTCGCGTAGCGCAATCGCGTTGGCGAGATCGGACGGCGACAAGGTGCTGAGCACCGCGAGCGCGACTTTCGCGCCGACGCCCTGCACCGTCTGCAACAGCCGAAACCATTCGCGCTCGACGTCGCTGCGGAAGCCGAACAGCTTGATCTGATCTTCGCGCACATAAGTCTCGATCGACAGCACCGCGGCTTCGCCGGGTGACGGCAACGCCTGCAAGGTGCGCGAGGCGCAATGCACCTGATAGCCGACGCCTTGCACGTCGAGGATGACGTAGTCCTCGCCGTAGGAATCGATGAGGCCTTTGAGTTTGCCGATCATGTGAGCAACTCGAAACCGGAGGCGAGCACGGCGTTAGCCCTCCCCTCCCCCTTGCGGGGAGGGGTCGGGGGTGGGGGTCGCAGGCGCACGGACTCGAAGCCACCCCCCTCTCCACCTCTCCCCCACAAGGGGGGAGAGAGCAGGCAATCGTCGCGGCTACGCTTTGCTTCCATCGCACTCATCCCGCCACCTTCATCCGCAGCACCGCGCTTTGCCGGTGATGCGCGTGGGTGATGGCGATGGCGAGGGCGTCGGCGGCGTCGGGCGACGTCGGCGCGGCCTTCGGCAGCAGGATTTTCAGCATCACCTGAATCTGGTTTTTATCGGCATGCCCCGCGCCGACTACCGTCTTCTTGACCTTGTTGGGTGCGTATTCCGCGACCGGAATGCCGAACATCGCCGGCACCAGCATGGCGATGCCGCGCGCCTGCCCAAGCTTCAGGGTGGCGACGCCGTCCTTGTTGACGAAGGTCTGCTCTACCGCCGCCTCGGCCGGCTTGAGATCGCCGAGCATTTGCGCGAGACCGTCATGGATCGCCAGCAGCCGGCGCGCCAGCGCCATGTCCTCGCGCGTCTCCACCGAGCCGCAACCGACATAGATCAGCCGGTTGCCCTCGATGTCGATCACGCCCCAGCCGGTGCGGCGCAGCCCCGGGTCGATGCCCACGATGCGAATCGGTGTTGATGCCATGGCCCATGTTATCGCAACCGGCCGCGCGCGTCCGCACGGGTGCGACGGGTTAGAGAATCAGCCCGCCGTCTACCACCAGCGTCTGGCCGGTGACGTAGCCGGCCAGCGGCGACGCCAGGAACAGCGCCGCGCCGGCCATGTCCGCCGGGGTGCCGAGCCGCTTCAGCGGGATGCGCTCGATGCTGGCCGCGCGGCGCTTCGGATTCTCCGTGGTCACCTTGGTCATCTTGGTGTCAACCAGCCCCGGCGCGATGCCGTTGACGCGGATGCCGTCCTCCGCCCACGCCTGCGCCAGCGTGCGGGTCAGGCCGACCGCACCGGTCTTGGAGGCGTTGTAGGACGGGTTGCCCTTGGTCGCATGATAGGCGGCGGTCGAACTGACGATGATCAGCGTGCCATTGTTCGCCTTCAGCATCGCGTGGAATTTCGTGGCGCAGGCCATCAGGCTCATCAGGTTGACCTCCATCACCTTGCGGAAGCCGTCCATGGCAAACTCACCGCGGCTGTAGATCACCGCGCCCTGCGCCAGCACCAGAATGTCGAGGCTGTCGAAATTCGGCTTGACGCTCTCCACCGCGCGCGGATCGCTGACATCGAGCTGCGCATAATCGAGGCCATCGAGATCGGAGCCATCGATGCCGGTATAACCCGCCGCACTCGGCCTGGTGCCGCAGACATGCACATGCGCGCCATGCCCGCGATAAGCCTGCGCGATGCCGTTGCCGATGCCGCTGGAGCCGCCGACGATCAACACACGCTTGCCGCTGAAATCGAGTTCGCTCATGGGTGTGGTCCGCTCCCGTTGCCGCGTTACGCGGATGTTTGATTTTTGCCGGGAACGATGCAAGCCTTGAAGCATCGCGCTTGTCAAATCCGCCGCGCGGAAAACCTATGCGCCACAACCATTCCGGAGAACGCGTGTCATGACCGATTTCAAACAGCTCAGCCGCTCGGTGCGCGGGCTCACCGTGCTCGTCACCGGCGCCGCCAGCGGCATGGGCCGCGCCACCGCGCGGGTGTTCGCCGCCGAGGGCGCCAACGTCGCCGTTACCGACTACGATGCCGCCGGTGCGCAAGCGGTGGCGGACGCGATCGCTGCGGACGGCGGCAGCGCCAGGGCGTGGCAATTCGACGTGGCGGATGCGGCGGCGGTGACGCGCGTCGTCAACGAGGTGGCGCAGCATTTCGGCGGGCTCGATATCGTCGTCAACAATGCCGGCATCTCCACCGTCAGCGCCATCGACGGCGACGGTTACGACGCGCTGTGGGATCGCGGCATCGCGGTGCTGCTCACGGCGCAGCAGCGCATCATTCGCGCCGCGTTGCCGTACCTGCGCAAATCGAAGTGTCCGCGCATCGTCAACATCGCTTCCACCGAGGCGCTCGGTGCAACCGCGCTGCACAGCCCTTATTCGGCGGCGAAGGCCGGCGTCACCGGGCTGACGCGCTCGCTCGCGGTGGAGCTCGGGCGCGAGGGCATCACCGTGAACTGCATCTGTCCGGGGCCGATCACCACCGGCATGACCGACCGGATTTCAGCCGAGCACAAGGCGATCTACGCCAAGCGCCGCACCGCGCTCAATCGCTACGGCGATCCGGAGGAAGTCGCGCACATGACGCTGAGCCTGTGCCTGCCGGCGGCCTCGTTCCTCACCGGCGCGGTGATCCCGGTGGACGGCGGACTGATGGCGCGCAACGCGTGAGGAATGGGCGCTCCCTCGTTCGTCATTGCCGGGCTTGACCCGGCAATCCATCATCTTTGAGAAATGCTGTTGATGAAGACCGATGGATACGCGGGTCGAGCCCGCGTATGACGCTTTCCCGCAGCGGTGCTCCATGCGTTGCTCTACGTTGACAACCACTTTTCAGAGAGTAGCCTTTCCTCAAAACAACAACAGCCGAGGAACCGCGCCATGGCCATCAGCATCCGCCCGCTTCATCCGCATTTCGTCGGCGAGGTCTCCGGCGTCGATCTCACCAAACCGCTGACGCCGGATCAGGCGCGCGAGATCGAGGCCGGCATGGACAAGTATGCCGTGCTGGTGTTCCACGATCAGGACATCACCGACGATCAGCAACTCGCCTTCGCCGAAAATTTCGGACCACGGGAAAACCGCAAGGGCGGCAGCGTCACCAAGAAGGATGACTACCGCCTCGCCTCGGGGCTGGCCGATGTCGGCAACCTCGACAAGAGCGGCAAGCCGCTGCCGCGCGACCATCGCACGCATCTGTTCAATCTCGGCAACTGCCTGTGGCACTCCGATAGTTCGTTCCGGCAGATCCCAGCAAAGTTCTCACTGCTGTCGGCGCGCGTGGTCAATCCGAAGGGCGGCAACACCGAGTTCGCCGACATGCGCGCGGCCTATGACGCGCTCGACGACGAGACCAAGGCCGAGATCGAGGACATGATCTGCGAACACTCGCTGATGTATTCGCGCGGCAGTCTCGGCTTCCTCGACTACAGCGAGGAGGAGAAGCAGATGTTCAAGCCGGTGCTGCAACGGCTGGTGCGCACCCATCCGGTGCACGGCCGCAAGTCGCTGTATCTGTCGTCGCACGCCGGCGCCATTCAAGGCATGAGCGTGCCGGAAGCGCGCGTGCTGCTGCGCGATCTCACCGAGCATGCAACACAGCCGGAATTCGTCTACGTCCACAAATGGAAGCTGCATGATCTGGTGATGTGGGACAATCGCCAGACCGTGCATCGCGTACGGCGTTACGATCAATCGCAGCCGCGCGACATGCGCCGCGCCACGGTGGCCGGCGATACGCCGACCGTCGCGCAACAGGCGGCGGAGTAAGCGTTTCGCACGGCCTGTTCATCCCTCGTTACGATCTCCGCGAAAGGTTCCTTGTCCGCGAAAAATTTACATCGGAACGATCCAACGTCGGAAGGATTGACGACGGCTGTATTTGCAACGTGCCGAGGAGGCATTTCGATGAAGACATTCGCTGTCATGGGTATCGCGGTTGCGGCTTTGATCAGTATCGGTTCGATGGGATCGGTTGCACAGGCGCAGGGCGTGGGTATCGGAGTGGGTCCGGGCGGCGTCGGCGTCCACGTTGACGACGGTTATCGCGGCCATCGCCGTTATCATCGCGAGCGGGAATATCGCCGCGACCGTTACGAACGCCGCCGCCATATGGAACGCCGGCATCACCACGATCGCGTCTACATTCGTTAAATGCGTCGGTACGTGACATGAAAAAGACCCTCGCGGATTGTCCGCAAGGGTCTTTGTGTTGAACGGCCGGCGCTTGAAGATCAGCGCGGCAGATTGGTCGAGCCCATCAGGAAGGTATCGACCGCGCGGGCGCACAGTCGACCCTCGCGGATCGCCCACACCACCAGCGATTGACCGCGCCGCATGTCGCCGGCGGTGAACACCTTCGACAGCGAGGTCTGATAGTCCGCCGTATTGGCGCGAACGTTGCCGCGCTGGTCGAGTTCGACGCCGAGCGTCTTCAACAGGCCTTCGTGGATCGGATGCACGAAGCCCATCGCCAGCAGCACCAGATCCGCATCGAGGGTAAATTCGGAGCCCGCGATCGGCTGGAATTTCTCGTCGACGCGAACGCAATGCAGCTTGGTGACCTTGCCGTCCTTGCCTTCGAACTTTTGCGTCAGCACGGCGAAATCGCGGGCGGCGCCTTCGGCCTGGCTCGACGAGGTGCGCATCTTCAGCGGCCAGTTCGGCCAGGTGAGCGCCTTGTTCTCATGCTCCGGCGGGGCCGGCATGATTTCAAGCTGCGTCACCGACAGAGCGCCCTGCCGCAGCGAGGTGCCGATACAGTCGGAGCCGGTGTCGCCGCCGCCGATCACCACCACATGCTTGCCGCCGGCGAGAATTTCCTTTACGTCGCCGAGCGACTCGTTGCCGACGCGGCGGTTCTGCTGCGGCAGGAAATCCATCGCGAAATGGATGCCGTCGAGATCGCGGCCGGGGATCGGCAAATCGCGCGGCGCTTCGGCGCCGCCGGTGAGCGCCACCGCCTCGTAGTCCTTCAGCAACTGCTGCGGATCGAGCGCGCCCTTATCGGCGCCGCCGACCGGCGCGTTATAGTGGAAGGTGACGCCTTCGGCTTCCATCTGCTTGACGCGACGGTCGATGACGTCTTTCTCCATCTTGAAGTCGGGAATGCCGTAACGCAGCAGACCGCCGGCCTTGGCGTTCTTCTCATAGAGATGCACGTCGTGTCCGGCGCGGGCGAGTTGCTGTGCGCAGGCCATGCCGGCGGGACCGGAGCCGACCACGGCAACCTTCCTGCCGGTCTTGTGCGCGGCGATTTCCGGCTTGAGCCAGCCGTTCTCCCACGCGCGCTCGACGATGGCGTGCTCGATGGTCTTGATGGTCACCGGCGTCTCGGTGATGTTGAGCGTGCACGACGCCTCGCACGGCGCCGGGCAGATGCGGCCGGTGAAGTCCGGGAAGTTGTTGGTCGAATGCAGGTTGCGCGAGGCTTCTTCCCAGTTGCCCTGATAGACCAAGTCGTTCCAGTCCGGGATCTGGTTGTTGACCGGGCAGCCCGGCGTGCCGGGCGCGACCGAGCCGGTGCCGTGGCAATACGGCACGCCGCAGTTCATGCAGCGCGCGGCCTGATCGCGGAGGTCTTTCTCCTCCAACGGAATGACGAACTCGTTGTAGTTCTTCAGCCGCTCGGTGACCGGCGCATACTTGCGGTCGTTGCGGTCGATTTCGAGAAAACCGGTGATCTTGCCCATCGCTCAAGCTCCAATCGCGATCTGCGGCTCGACGGCCTCGGCCGCCTGCAATTCCTTCAGGGCGCGGCGGTATTCCACCGGCATCACCTTGCGGAATTTCGGCAGCCAGGTTTTCCAGTTCGCCAGAATTTCGGCGGCCCGCGCCGAGCCGGTCAGCCGGGCGTGCCGCGAGATCAGCACATGCAGCCGCTTGATGTCCTCGCCCAACAGGTTGGAGAACACATCGACCTGACCGTGCGCCTCGAGATCGCCGGACTGATGATAGACGTCCTCGTTGACCATTTCCTCGGAGAGGAGCGGTTCGAGCTCGACCATCGCCAGATTGCACAGCTTCGGGAAGCTGCCGTCTTCATCGAGCACATAGGCGATACCGCCCGACATGCCGGCCGCGAAGTTGCGCCCGGTCTTGCCGAGCACGACGACGATGCCGCCGGTCATGTATTCGCAGCAGTGATCGCCCGCACCTTCGACCACCGCGATGGCACCGGAGTTGCGCACGGCGAAGCGTTCGCCGGCGACGCCGCGGAAGTAGCAATCGCCTTCGATGGCGCCGTACATCACGGTGTTGCCGACGATGATCGACTGTTCCGGCACGATGCCGGAATTGGCCGGCGGCTTGACGATGATGCGGCCGCCCGACAGGCCCTTGCCGACATAGTCGTTGCCTTCGCCTTCGAGCTCGAAGGTGACGCCGCGCGCCAGCCACGCGCCGAACGCCTGCCCCGCCGTCCCCTTGAGGTTGACGTGGATGGTGTCGGCCGGCAATCCGGCGTGGCCATATTGCTTGGCGACGACGCCGGACAGCATCGCGCCGGCGCTGCGGTCGGTGTTGCCGATCTCGGCGTCGATGGTCACCTTGGCACCGCGATCGATCGCCGGCTGCGCTTCCGCGATCAGCTTGCGGTCGAGTACCTTTTCAAGGTGATGATTCTGCGCCTCGCACTGGTAGATCTTCTGGCCGGGTTCTTCCTTCTGCTTGACGAACAGCTTGGAGAAGTCGAGGCCCTTGGCCTTCCAGTGCGCGACGAGACGGGTCTGGTCCAGCATCTGGGTCTGGCCGACCATCTCGTTGAACGTGCGATAGCCCAGTTCCGCCATGATCTCCCGCACTTCCTCGGCGACGAAGAAGAAGAAGTTGATGACGTGCTCGGGCTGGCCGGTGAAGCGCTTGCGCAGCACCGGGTCCTGCGTCGCCACGCCGACCGGGCAAGTGTTCAAGTGACACTTGCGCATCATGATACAGCCCGCCGCGATCAGCGGCGCGGTGGCGAAGCCGAACTCGTCGGCGCCGAGCAGCGCGCCGATGACGACATCGCGTCCGGTACGGAAGCCGCCGTCCACCTGAACGACGATGCGGGAGCGCAGCCGCTCGCGCACCAGCGTCTGATGGGTTTCGGCAAGGCCGACTTCCCACGGGGAGCCTGCGTGCTTGATCGAGGTCAGCGGGCTCGCGCCGGTGCCGCCCTCGAAGCCGGAAATGGTGACGTGATCGGCGCGCGCCTTGGCGACGCCTGCCGCCACCGTGCCGACGCCGATTTCCGACACCAGCTTCACCGACACCTGACCCGCCGGGTTGACGTTCTTCAGGTCGTAGATGAGCTGCGCGAGGTCTTCGATCGAGTAGATGTCGTGATGCGGCGGCGGTGAGATCAGGCCGACGCCCGGTGTCGAGTGACGCACCTTGGCGATGGTGGCGTCCACCTTGAAGCCGGGCAACTGTCCGCCCTCGCCGGGCTTCGCGCCCTGCGCCATCTTGATCTGCATCATGTCGGAGTTGACGAGATACTCCGTGGTGACGCCGAAGCGGCCCGATGCAACTTGCTTGATCGCCGAACGCATCGAATCGCCGTTCGGCAGCGGCTGGAAGCGATCGGCTTCCTCGCCGCCCTCGCCGGTGTTCGACTTGCCGCCGATACGGTTCATCGCAATCGCGAGCGTGGTGTGCGCTTCGCGCGAGATCGAACCGAACGACATCGCGCCGGTGGCGAAACGCTTGACGATTTCCTTGGCCGGCTCAACTTCGTCGAGCGGGATCGGCTTGCGGCCGTCGTCCTGGGCGGTGCGCACCTTGAACAGGCCGCGCAGCGTCAACAGCCGCTCCGATTGCTCGTTGAGCATCTTGGCGAAGGCGCGATAGCGATCCTGCGAATTGCCGCGCACCGCGTGCTGAAGCGCCGCGACCGATTCAGAGGTCCAGGCATGGTCCTCGCCGCGCGCGCGGAAATTGTATTCGCCGCCGACGTCGAGCGCGTTCTTCAGCGCCGGCTTGTCGCCGAACGCGTCGGCATGGCGGCGCACCGCCTCCTCCGCGATCTCCTCGAGGCCAACGCCCTCGATGCGGGTGTGGGTGCCGGTGAAGTACTTGGCGACGAAGTCCGCCTTGAGCCCGATGGCGTCGAAGATCTGCGCGCCGCAATAGGACTCGTAGGTGGAGATGCCCATCTTCGACATCACCTTGAGCAGACCCTTGCCGATCGCCTTGATGTAGTGCTTGACCAGCACCTTGTCGTCGAGCGCCACCGGCAGGCGGCCCTTCATGGCGATGATGGTCTCGAAGGCGAGATACGGGTTGATCGCTTCCGCACCGTAACCCGCGAGACAGGCGAAGTGATGCACCTCGCGCGGCTCGCCGGATTCAACCACGAGGCCGACCGATGTGCGCAGGCCGACGCGGATCAGGTGATGATGCACGGCGGCGCAGGCGAGCAGCGCCGGGATCGGCACGCGATCGCTGCCGGTCATGCGATCCGACAAGATGATGATATTGACGCCCTCGCGCACCGCGGCTTCGGCGCGGCCGCAGAGTTCGTCGAGCACCTGTTCAAGTCCGGCAGCCCCGAGGCCGCTGTGGAACGTGGTGTCGAGCGTGCGCGACTGGAAATGCGATTCCGCGATGTCGGAGATCGCGCGGATCTTTTCCAGATCGCTGTTGGTCAGAATCGGCTGACGCACTTCGAGCCGCTTGGTGCGCGACAGGCCTTCGAGGTCGAACAGGTTCGGCCGCGGGCCGATGATCGACAACAGGCTCATCACCAGCTCTTCGCGGATCGGATCGATCGGCGGATTGGTGACCTGCGCGAAGTTCTGCTTGAAGTAAGTGAACAGCAGCTTCGAGTGATCCGACAGCGCCGAGATCGGCGTGTCGGTGCCCATCGAGCCGGCCGCTTCCTCGCCGACCGCCGCCATCGGCGTCAGCAGGATGTTGATGTCCTCCTGCGTATAGCCGAACGCCTGCTGGCGATCGAGCAGCGACAGGTTGGAGCGCGGACCGCCGCCCGGCGCATCCGGCAATTCCTCCAGCACGATCTGGGTGCGGTCGAGCCAATTGCGATAAGGGTGGCTCTTGGCCAGCTTCGCCTTGATCTCGTCGTCGGGAATGAGACGGCCCTGATCGAGATCGACCAGCAGCATCTTACCGGGTTGCAGCCGCCACTTGGCGACGATCTGGTCTTCCGGAACCTTGATGACGCCCATTTCCGAGGCCATCACGATGCGGTCGTCCTTGGTGACGAAGTAACGCGCCGGACGCAGGCCGTTGCGGTCCAAGGTCGCGCCGATCTGGCGGCCGTCGGTGAAGGCGATGGCAGCGGGGCCGTCCCACGGCTCCATCAGCGCGGTGTGATACTCGTAGAACGCACGGCGTTCGTCATCCATCAGCGGGTTGCCAGACCACGCTTCCGGAATCATCATCATCACCGCGTGCGGCAGCGAGTAACCGCCCTGCACCAGGAATTCGAGCGCGTTGTCGAAGCAGGCGGTGTCCGACTGGCCTTCGTAGGAAATCGGCCACAGTCGCGAGATATCCTTGCCGAAGCGGTCGGACGACACCGACGCCTGCCGCGCCGCCATCCAGTTGACGTTGCCGCGCAGCGTGTTGATCTCGCCGTTGTGCGCGATCATCCGATACGGATGCGCCAGCGACCAGGTCGGGAAGGTGTTGGTCGAGAAGCGCTGATGCACCAGTGCCAGCGCGCTCTCGAAATCCGGCTCGTGCAAGTCGGGATAGTAACTGCCGAGCTGATCGGCGAGGAACATGCCCTTGTAGATCAGCGTGCGGCACGACAGCGACACCGGATAATAACCGGCGAGGCCGCGATCGCGGCGCTGATAGATCGCATTCGAGATCGACTTGCGCAGGATATATAGCGTGCGCTCGAAGCCATCGTCCGTCGCCTGATCGCCACGGCCGATGAACACCTGCATGTGGCGCGGCTCGGTCGGCTTCACGGTGACGCCGAGCGAGGAATTGTCGGACGGCACGTCGCGCCAGCCGAGCAGCGTCAGGCCCTCGGCCTTGATCTGGTCGGCGAAGATTCCTTGAATCACGCCACGCCATGCATCCTCGCGCGGCATGAACAGGCTGCCGACGGCATAATGCCCCGGACGCGGCAGGGTGAAGCCAAGCTCCTTGGCCTTGCGCGAAAAGAAGGCGTGCGGAATCTGCACCAGAATGCCGGCGCCGTCGCCGGCGCGCGGATCGGCGCCGACAGCGCCGCGATGCTCGAGATTGCAGAGGATCGACAGCGCGTCCTCGACGATCTGGTGCGACTTGCGGCCCTTGATGTTGGCGATGAAGGAAACGCCGCAGGCGTCCTTTTCCTGCGAGAGGTCGTATAGGCCTTCCGCCGGCGGCCGCCACGTATGCTCATGCTGAGTGGCGGCGATCGGTTCGGTGTGGCTGTGTTTGCTGCGATCCGTGGCGGGATGCGAAGAGTGTGCGGAAGTCTCGCGTGCCGGAACGGTTGGTTCCGAAATCACTGCGAACGGTTGCTGCGCAAATCCTGCCCGGTTCGTGCTCACATTCTTATCCTCGATGGTATTTGCGGGCCTTCATTCCAGAGCTGGAACCCCGGCCCTCTCTCCTTTTTGTGCGGCCCCTCCCCGGATGGGCGGAGCCGGCGTCGACGTCGCTTGAACGTTTCACCGCCGCTGATGCTCCCGCTCGCTGACGTCAGGGCTCAGGAAGCCCTTGCAGGCACCCTGTTAGGCGCCCAGCGGCGAGAAAGTCCACCAAACCTCAGTTATAGATCGCGCGGCTCGCCACCGTCACGGCAGGCGAGCGCCGTTTTCTTTCCGCATCACTTTTGGCCACCATCCTAGCGGGGCGGCCCAGCGCGCGAAATTCCGTTCGAAATTAGGACAGCAATGCTGCCCTAGATTGAGATTGCCAAACTTTTTTTCAACATACAAGCGTCTGGACCCATTCTAACGCAATTTTTTACAGGATCGTGGCGCTGATACGACCGAATATTACCGAATGTTACAAACACGATACCGCACGACAGCAAAACGCCCCGGATAACCGGGGCGTTCGCTTTTTAGTCAGCTTGCGAAGAAGCAGCGACGCCCGAAATCAGGCGGCGGCTTTTTCCCCGCTGTTCTCGATCACCGGTTGCGCCGGGGCTGTGCCATTGATCGGAATCTGGCGCGGCTTCTTGGCTTCGGGAATCTCCCGGACCAGATCGACGTGCAGCAGGCCGTTCTCCAGCGAGGCGTTCTTCACCAGCACGAAATCGGCGAGTTGGAAGACGCGCTCGAAAGCGCGGGCCGCGATTCCGCGATACAGCACCTCGGCCTTTTTCTCGGTGTTATCGTTGGAAACCTTCTCGCCCTTGATCGTCAGGGTGTTTTCCTTGGCAACGATCGAGAGTTCGTTTTGCGCGAAGCCGGACACGGCGACGCTGATACGGTAAGCGTTCTCACCGGTGCGCTCGATATTGTAGGGCGGATAACCCGCGGCGGCATCGCCGGGCGCCTGATCAAGCAGCGAAAACAGACGGTCGAAACCGACGGTGGAACGATAAAACGGGGTGAGATCGAACGTACGCATAATTAGTCCTCCATTGAGCGACATATGTAGCAACCCGCCCGCCAATCGGGCCGGGCTGTCGTCTGCGTGCAGCCTGTAGAGCGGCCTGCACGAAGGTGATATGGGAGGGCTGCAACCGGCTTCAAGAGTTCGCGCCGGCACTCTTTGTCCTACTCGCCGCCTTGATTTCCGGCACCTGCTCCCTAACCGGTTCCTGCATGTCCCTGGTTTCGATTCCTGCCAATCCGGTTCCCGACGGCGCCGTCAGCGGCACCATAACCACGACGGACGGCGTCAGGCTGCGCTACGCGCGCTTCGCGCCGCCGCCGGGCCGCAGG
>JAFKKL010000123.1 GCA_017305595.1 Hyphomicrobiales bacterium
GATTCTTCAGGTGTTCATTTGGTACGCGGTTTTCACGGCTTTGCCGCGGCCGCGGGACGCATTTGTGCTGGGAGACGTTTACCTCAGTGCGCGAGGCATCGCGTTTCCGAGCTTTGCAATCACGTCAGAAGCCAAATTGATCATTGCGGGTTTGGCGCTGGTCGTGGTTTTGGCCGTCGTATGGATTCTTGTTTCAAAGACGGCCGCGAATCGTCTTGGGCATCGGAAGCGACCCGCTGCGGTTGGCGTAACAGTTATTGGGCTCTTGGCGGCTGCATTGATTGTCGGACTGTTTCGGATACCCGACGTTCCGTTTATCGATCTGCCTCGCCCGAAGGGATTTGGCATTGCCGGGGGGACACAAGTCCCGCCGGAGGTATCCACGATTTTCTTTGCGATGATGGTCTATGGATCTGCCTATATCGCAGAGGTCGTGCGTGCAGGATTCTTGGCTGTGCCGAAGGGGCAGTTCGAGGCAGGAAAGGCGCTCGGGCTTTCGAGCTGGCAAATCTTTAGGAATATCCAGTTCCCGCTTGCCTTCCGTTACATGTTGCCGGCGCTCGTGAACCAGTACGTCTGGTTGATCAAGGCGACGACGCTCGGCGTCGCCGTGGGATTTGCCGATCTGTTCCTCGTCGTGTCGTCGTCGATCAATCAGATCGGCCAGCCGATCGAGTTGATGGGCGTTCTTATTGTCGTGTTCTGGATCATGAGTCACGGAATGGCGGCAGCCTCGAACAGGCTCAACGAATCGTTTAGAGCGCGGAGCTGAGGGATGGCGCTTGTTCAGTTCAGAGATGGGAATAGCGGAATAGTCGTTGGAGAGCAGCCAGCGGCGGGAACCTCGATTTCCTCCAAGGCGCGTCTCAACGGAATCAATCTGCTGGTCAGCGCGATCGCGGTTGCTCTTATCGTGTGGGCATTATACTGGATCGTCGATTGGGCAGTCATTCGCGCGGTGTGGACTTCGGAAGACGGCTCGGCCTGTCGGGTTGCTGACGCAGGGGCGTGCTGGGCTGTTATCCACGTGCGTTGGCGCATTATCCTCTTTGGTCTCTATCCGTATGACGAGCAGTGGCGCTCTGCTGCCGCATGTCTCGTCATCGTTGTAACCGCGATCCTATCGTGTACTAGGCCTTTCCACACTCTCGCAAGGTTGACGCTGCTGTGGCTAGTCGGATTCGGAAGCTTCATCGCGCTGATGCGCGGGGGCGTTCTTGGTCTCTCATCGGTGTCCGTGAATGATTGGGGCGGCTTGTCGCTGACATTGTTTATCTTTGCCGCAGTATCGATCACAGGTATGCCGCTCGCGATCATGCTGGCACTGCTAAGGCGCTCGCGATTGACATTAATTGGCAAGACGACCGCGATAATTATCGATGTGGTGCGCGCGATCCCGCTTCTCGCGATTTTATTTACGGTGGGCGTTATTATCCCGTTCGGACTCCCAGATGCTCTAGTTGGAGAGAAGCTGTATCGAGTGATCGCGGCTTTCTCTCTATATTTTGCCTGCTATCAAGCCGAAATCATTCGAAGTGGGTTTCAGGCGATACCAACGGGCCAGGAGGAGGCGGCGCAGGCCCTCGGCATGTCATACCGGCAGCGTGTCGCTTACGTTTTGCTGCCGCAGGCTTTCAAAGCGGTGCTGCCACCGACGGTCAACCAGTTCGTCATCACGTTCCTTGAGACTTCGCTGGTGGTTGTCATCGGCTTCTTCGATGTGCTGGCATCGGGTAACGCTGCATTCGGGACAGCCAAATGGGGCATTGCCAAGATCGAAGTCTATCTATTCGTCGCTGCCATCTTCTTTACTTTCACATTTTCACTTTCGCGGTATGGCGCATATCTCGAAAGGCGTGGAGCTCCCAATGCCGCAAAATAGAGATATTGCTCGTCAGGAGAGCCACGGATCTCCGATGATCCGGTTTACGGCTGTGAACAAATTCTACGGCGGCTTCAAAGCTCTCAACGCCGTCGATCTGATCGTCAAGGAAGGCGAGCGGGTTGTCGTATGTGGGCCATCTGGCTCCGGAAAATCGACACTTATCAGATGCATGAATCAACTGGAGCAGCACGACACTGGATCGATCGAGGTATTGGGGCGGACCTTGGGCGACGATCTGCGTGCGACGGACCAGATCCGTAAGGATGTTGGCATGGTCTTCCAGAGCTTCAATCTGTTTCCGCATATGACCGTTCTTGAGAATTGCATGATTGCGCCACAGTTGGTGCGGAAGCAGGCGGCGGAGAATGCCAAGGATGTGGCGATGGATTTCCTCAACCGCGTCCACATTCAGGATCAAGCATCCAAGTATCCGAGCCAGCTTTCTGGTGGGCAGCAGCAGCGTGTAGCGATTGCTCGTGCGCTCTGCATGAGTCCGAAAATCATGCTGTTCGATGAACCAACGTCGGCGCTTGATCCCGAGATGATCGGCGAGGTTCTCGAGGTCATGACCGACCTCGCGGAGGAGGGGATGACGATGGTGTGCGTCACCCATGAGATGGGTTTTGCCAAACGCGCCGCCGATCGCATCATCTTTATGTCGAAAGGCGAAATCGTAGAGGATGGCGCTCCCGACGATTTCTTCGCGTCTCCAAAGACGGAACGCGCGAGATCGTTCCTCCGGCGACTGGATCTGACACCGTCGACGCATTAGCCTCGGCTACGATGAGTGTGACCTGATACGGAATCAGGGGGTGTCGGCTCCCGTCGATGTCGTGCTAGCGTTCTCTCTGCACATCGGTCGTTTGCCGCGGGGCCGGGCGAGGCCGCCGGTGGACGGCAATCATACCGGACCGTACGGACGCCCATGAAGATCACCAAGCTTCTCGTCGCCAATCGCTCGGAGATCGCCATCCGTGTCTTCCGGGCGGCCAATGAACTCGGCATCCGGACCGTCGCGATCTGGGCGGAGGAAGACAAATATTCGCTGCATCGGTTCAAGGCCGATGAGAGCTATCAGGTCGGGCGTGGGCCTCATCTCGACAAGGAGATGGGACCGATCGAGAGTTATCTGTCCATTGACGAAGTGATCCGGGTCGCGAAGCTCGCCGGCGCGAATGCGATCCATCCCGGTTATGGATTGTTGTCCGAAAGTCCGGAATTTGCCGATGCCTGTGCCGTAGCCGGTATCGCCTTTATCGGACCGAAGCCAGAGACGATGCGGCGGCTCGGTAACAAAGTCGCCGCGCGCAATCTCGCGATCGAGGTGGGCGTGCCGGTCGTGCCGGCCACCGATCCGCTGCCGGACGACATTGATGCAGTGAAGGCCTTGGCGGCGGCAATCGGCTATCCGCTGATGCTGAAAGCCTCGTGGGGCGGCGGCGGACGCGGCATGCGGGTCATCCGTTCCGAGGCCGATCTCGCCAAAGAAGTGATGGAAGGCAAGCGCGAGGCCCGCGCGGCCTTCGGCAAAGACGAAGTCTATCTCGAGAAGCTGGTGGAACGGGCGCGCCACGTCGAGGTGCAGGTGCTCGGCGATACCCATGGCAACGTGGTCCACTTGTTTGAGCGCGATTGTTCGATCCAGCGACGCAATCAGAAGGTGGTGGAGCGCGCGCCGGCGCCCTACCTGTCGCAGGACCTGCGTGATGAGTTGTGCGGCTATGCGCGAGCCATTGCCGAGGCGACCCGTTATGTTGGTGCCGGCACGGTCGAGTTCCTTCAGGATGCGGATACCGGAAAGTTCTATTTCATCGAGGTGAACCCACGCATTCAGGTCGAGCACACCGTCACCGAACAGGTCACCGGTATCGATATCGTCAAGGCGCAGATCCGGATCATTGAAGGGCAGGCGATCGGTAATCCCGAGTCCGGCGTCCCAGCTCAAGTCGATATTCACCTCAACGGACATGCGCTTCAGTGCCGGATCACCACCGAGGACCCGGAGCAGAATTTCATTCCCGACTATGGCCGTATCACCGCCTATCGTGGCGCGACGGGCTTCGGCATCCGTCTCGACGGCGGCACCGCTTACTCCGGCGCGGTCATCACGCGATACTATGATCCCTTGCTGGAGAAGGTAACGGCGTGGGCGCCGACCGCGCACGAGGCCATCGCGCGCATGGGCCGTGCGCTGCGTGAATTCCGCATCCGCGGAGCCGCAACCAATCTGACCTTCCTTGAAGCGATCATCGGTCACGACAAGTTTCGCGACAATTCCTACACGACGCGCTTCATCGATACGACACCGGAACTGTTCAGCCATGTCCGGCGCCAGGATCGTGCCACCAAGCTGCTCAACTATCTCGCTGACGTGACAGTCAATGGCCATCCGGAAACCCGCGGTCGACCGAACCCCAAGGCCGATGCCGCTCTGCCGCGCGTGCCGCATCTCGACGCGTCGATCCCGGATGGCACCAAGCAGAAGCTCGACCAACTCGGGCCGAAGGGTTTTGCGGCCTGGATGCGCGCGGAGCAGCGCGTGCTGGTGACCGACACGACGATGCGTGATGCGCATCAATCGCTGCTGGCGACGCGCATGCGTACCCACGATATAGCCAGTATTGCCGGCACCTATGCACGGGCGCTGCCGCAATTGCTGTCGCTTGAATGCTGGGGCGGCGCGACATTCGACGTCGCGATGCGCTTTCTTACCGAAGATCCCTGGGAACGTCTTGCGATGATCCGCGAAGGCGCGCCGAATTTGCTGCTCCAGATGCTGCTGCGGGGCGCCAACGGCGTCGGCTATACCAACTATCCCGACAACGTGGTGCGGCACTTCGTCAAGCAGGCGGCCGCCGGCGGCATCGATTTGTTTCGCGTGTTCGACTGCCTCAACTGGGTCGAGAACATGCGCGTCGCGATGGATGCGGTGCTCAAAGAGAACAAACTCTGCGAAGCGGCGATCTGCTACACCGGCGATATTCTCGATCCGGCGCGAGCGAAGTACGATCTAAAGTATTACGTGGCGCTGGCCAAGGAACTGGAAAGCGCCGGCGCCCATATCATCGCCCTGAAGGATATGGGCGGGCTATTGAAGCCTGCGGCAGCCAAGGCGCTGTTCAAGGCGCTGCGTGAGGCAACCGGGTTGCCGCTGCATTTCCATACGCACGATACCTCAGGCATTTCTGCCGCGACCGTGCTCGCGGCAGTCGATGCCGGCGTGGATGCGATCGATGCCGCGATGGATTCGCTGTCGGGCAACACGTCACAGCCTTGCCTCGGCTCGATTGTCGAAGCGCTGAAAGGTGACGCGCGCGATCCGAGTTTGAGTTCGGAATGGATTCGTCGCCTGTCGTTCTATTGGGAGGCCGTCCGTAACCAGTACGCCGCCTTCGAGAACGATCTGAAGGGGCCAGCATCGGAAGTTTATCTTCACGAAATGCCCGGTGGCCAGTTCACCAATCTCAAGGAACAGGCGCGTTCGCTGGGTCTAGAGGCGCGGTGGCACGAGGTCGCACAGGCCTATCACGATGCCAATCTGATGTTCGGCGATATCGTCAAGGTCACGCCGTCATCCAAGGTCGTCGGCGATATGGCGCTGATGATGGTGAGCCAGGATCTGACGGTCGCGGACGTGGAGAACCCGGCCAAGGATATCGCCTTCCCGGATTCCGTCGTTGCGATGTTGCGCGGCGATCTCGGCCAATCGCCCGGCGGATGGCCGGCTGCCCTGCAACGCAAGGCACTGAAAGGCGCGACGCCGATCACGGTTCGCCCTGGCTCGCTGCTGAAGAATGTCGACCTGAATGAGCTCAGAAAGGAAGCCGAGGAGAAGATCGGCCGCGCGCTGACAGAGTTCGAGTTTGCCTCCTGGCTGATGTATCCGAAGGTGTTCAGCGACTATGCCATGGCTCAGGCGGAGTATGGCCCGGTCAGCCGTTTGCCGACGCCGGTCTATTTCTATGGCATGGACGTCGAGGATGAGATCCTCGTCGATATCGAGCGCGGAAAGACGCTTGTTGTTCGCTGCCTGTCCATCGGCGACGTCGATGAGAAGGGCATGGTTTCCGTCTTTTTCGAACTCAATGGCCAGCCGCGCCGTGCCAAGGCGCCGGAGCGCACCCGTGGTGCGGGAAAAGCAAAACTCCGGCGCAAGGCGGAGCCCGGCAACGAAACCCACGTCGGCGCTCCGATGCCCGGCGTCGTCTCGACGGTTGCGATTGCGGCCGGACAGTCGGTCAAATCCGGGGATGTGCTGCTTTCGATCGAAGCCATGAAGATGGAGACGGTGCTGCATGCCGATCGGGACGGCACTATCGCTGAAGTACTGGTCCGCGCCAGCGATCAGATCGATGCCAAGGATTTATTGATCGTCTATACGTGATCAAAGGATGCGCTGACTACGCGTAGACGTATGCAGATTATCATTCTGATGAGTATCTGAGCTATAAAAAGAAGGCTTTAACCTTTTGGGACTATCTGCGGCGAGCGCGGCACCAGATAAAGTGCAACGTCCATAGTGTAGCGAGCTACCGAGATTCAGGCTGGAATTACAGCGTAAGGCCCATCCCAGTTCGACAGAAATGGAGAGTTGTGGCAAGCAACTGTATAGGTTGTACCAAAAGCTTATCGGTCCGTTAGATAGAATTCGTAAAAGAGCGAGATACCCAGCTAATTGACCAGGTGACAACTTTTCTTGGGCGAGGTTCAGCCTAAGGGAGGTAGTTCCTTGCAACCAGATTATGCCACTCTGTGCGAGGGAATCGGCGGGATGGCAAGGGCATTCATCCTCTACGCGTTTTTTGCTGCGCCTTTGGCTTGCGTGGAATAAGGTCTCCCAATCGTGCAACTAAGTCTTCCAGCCAGACGCTGCCATACTGTTCGATAACCTCAAGTTCGCAGCGACTGGTGCTGTCTCTGAGATCGGACCAGAGCTTTCTCCCTTTGTCAGAGAGGAAGATCACGACCTTCCTTCCGTCGTCCGGATGTGGCGTCCGATACACCAAGGCCTCACCTACCATCGTGTCGATGTTTCGGGTCGCCGTCGGCAGGGTAAGGAGAGCAGCTTCAGCCAGCTCGCCCATGGTCCAGCCCTTGCTGTTCGACAGCAAGGTCAGTATCCGCCAATTCTCCAGGGTCACACCGCGATTATCCAGGCCGTTGGCGAGGACGCTTTTCATGCGATGACTCGCCAGCGCCAGCAGGTATTCGAGATCCTGTGTTTGCAGAGAGTCGGGGGTCATTGTGAATATCCGCTACCTGGAATACGCTTCTTGCCGCGAGACGAGCGCCTTTCCGAATTATATAAGAGGTGCCATCTTGGGTAAAAGGTTATCCTGAAACCGAGCGCCGACAACCCGGAGCCACATCATGGTTCATCTGGTGCAGAATACCATCCGAATCGGCTTGCTGACACCTCAGAGTGGTCCGATCGGTCTGTTCGGGCCGTCGTCGATCAATTGCGCGAAGCTGGCGGCGGACGAAATCAACAGTGCCGGTGGCTTGCTTGGTCGGCCAATCTCGCTGGTGTTTGGTGACGCGGGTGGAAGTCCGCAAACGGTCGTCGACAAAACGTCGCAGATGATTGAGGGCGAACATGTGCAAGCGATCGTCGGCTCCCATGTCAGTCCCAATCGTGAAGCTCTGATCCGTGCACTCGGTGGGCGCGTTCCTTACGTGTACACGACGCAATACGAAGGCGGTCGTTACGCGTTCGGCGTCTTCATGTGCGGCGAAACGCCGGATCAGCATCTCCGACCACTTATCGAGTGGTTCAGATCAAATCGAGACGCACGCAAGTGGTACGTTGTCGGAAACGATTACAATTTCCCGCGTCGATCGGTACGACGCGCCAAGGACTATATCGCTAGCGTCGACGGAGAGATTGTCGGCGAGGAATATCTTTCTCTTTATACGAAGGATTTTCATCCGGTTATTGAGCGCATTCGAAAAAGCGGTGCAAACGCGGTTCTGATCTATCTGATCGGTACCGACTCGATCATCTTCAATCGTCAGTTCGGTGAAAACGCCGCGGTTGCGCATATTTCGCGGGCCGCCCCGGTTCTGTGCGAGAACACATTGATGGGGATTGGTCCTGAACATGCGGAAGGTTTGTTCTCGTGCGTGGGTTTTACCAACGCTTTGAATACACCGGCGGGTGTCGCATTTCGGGAGCGCTATCTGGCCAGTTTTGGCCGTTTCGCGCCGGTGCCCAACCGGTTTGGCGTGTCGTGCTATGAGGGCCTCCATCTCCTTGCATCGCTTGCGGCACGCGCGCAATCACTCAATGTCTATAAACTTCAAGCCTATGCGGATGGTGCGCGGATGAGCACGCCGCGCGGCGAATGCGCAATCCGATCCAACCATCTCGGTGCGCCGGTCCATATTGTGAGGGCCTCCGGTCCGAACCTGTCCGTCCTCGAAAGCATCGGATATCGCGATGCAGCGTCGAAAAACGTATCGGTACATTGGTCGGCGACGGCTGGTTCGGCCTGATTTAATAAAATAGCTTTGTAACAAACTATTTCCACTTGAAAATATTTTGTTGATGGATATGCTTTCCCCGTAACGAAACCGGGGAAACGCAATGGCTGATTTCAAGCTCGATCCATCCAGAACCGCACTCGTCAATGTCGACATGCAAAATGCCTTCGTTGAAGGCACTCCACTTTCCGCGCCCGATGGCCCGGCATTGATCCCGGTGGTCAACCGTTTGGCGAAGGCGTGCCGCGACGCGGGAATGATGGTGATTCACACGTTGCATGTGACGCGGCGCGACGGTTCGAACCATGGCACGATGGGCGAACTGATCGAGCCGGTGAGGGCGGGCTACATCAACGAAGGTACGGAAACTGCTAAGTTGCATCCCGGCGTTGAAGTCGGCAAAGACGATATCCTGCTTTATAAGCCGCGCTACGGCTCGTTTACGGGCACCGATCTCGATCAAGTGCTGCGATCCAATGGGGTCGATACGATCATCGTCACTGGAATCTGCACCAATATTTGCTGCGAGACGACCGCACGCGAAGCCGGGATGAAGGACTATCACGTCTTCTTTCCGAGCGACGGCACCGAGACGTTTCCCGCCGGTGGCTTGAGTGTCGAGGAAATCAAGAAAGCGACGCTGACCACGCTTGGCGTGGCATTCGCCAAGATCCTGACGGTCAATGAATTGATCGAGCAGATCAAGGGCACAACGCGCAAGCGCGTAGCCGGCTAGACGCCCTCATCCATCATTCGCGCCAGCAACTAAGAAGCTAGGGGAGGTTAAGCGATGGATCGTAGATCCTTTGTTCAGGGGTCGCTAGCGGCCGCCGGCGTGCTTGCAATCGGCGGCGCGGCGACCAAAGCGCGTGCCGCGGGACCAATCAAGATCGGCGCGGTGATCGATACGTCGGGGCCGCTCGAGGTTTTCGGTCAGAACAAGCTGCGAGGGTTGCAGATCGGAGTAGATGAACTCAACGAAGCTGGCGGCCTTCTCGGCCGTCAGATACAACTCGTGCATCGCGACACGCAGTCGAACAATCAGCTTTTTGCGCAATATGCGCGCGAACTGACGGCAGGCGAACGGGTCGACGTCGTCTTCGGCGCAACAACCAGTTCGTCGCGTGAAATTGTCCGGCCGGTCGTGAACCGGGCAAAGGTGCCGTACTTCTATAATACCAACTATGAGGGCGGCGTCTGCCAGCGGACGACCTATTGCACCAGTACGACGCCAGCTCAGATGGTGGAGCCTCTACTGCCGGCGTTGATCGAGAAACACGGCAAAAAGATCTACTTTTTAGGCGCGGATTACAACTACGGCCAGATTTCAGCCTATGCGACAAAAGCGATTGCAAAAGCGCATGGCGCCGAGGTGATCGGCGCGGAATTCTTCCCGCTAGATGCAAGTTCGTTCGGTGCAACGATCAACCGGATTCAGTCGGCGAAGCCAGATATCGTCCATACGGTTTTCGTCGGTCCTGCCCATGGATCGTTCTGGGGACAGTGGGCTTCCGCCGGCATGGTCGGCAAGATTCCGGTATCCTCGCAAACATTCGGGCTCGCGGGCGAACAGTTGCGGATGCCTCCGGAAGTTTCGGAGGGTATTTATGTCTGCCTGAACTATTTCGAAGAAGTGTCCACTCCTGAAAACGAGCGCTTCTTGACGCGCTTCAAGGCTAAATTCGGCTCCAGCTACGGCTATATCAGCGAAGCGTCGATGGCTGAATACCAAGCACTGAAACTCTGGGCCGAAGCCGCCAAGAAGTCGAATGGGACCGATGCCGATGCGATCGAGCGCGCAGCAAAAGCCGGCCTCTCGGTGCTCGCGCCGAGCGGCAATGTCTTGCTCGATGCTAAAACCAACCATTGCATCCTTGATATGTCTCTCGCTCGCATGAGTGGCGGGAAATTCATCATTGAAAAGAAGTTCGCGGGAGTTCGTCCGTCCAACTATGGCGACCAGTGCGATCTCATCAAAAACCCAAACACCAACAAACAGTTCGAACCCAAGCTTTGATCTAACCAGGGATTCCGATCCTTTTGAGATGTGGAGTGCGAGGGCGTTGGCCCTCGTGCTTCATGACATGAACGGGTTACTGATGGACTTGTTGGCGATTACGCTTCTCGAAATTTTTTACGGGATAGCCAGTCTGGCTTTGATCAGCCTCGGACTGGCGATCATTTTCGGCATGCTGCGGGTCATCAACTTCGCGCACGGCGAATTCCTGATGATCGGGGGCTTCTCTTTCATCATGTTGACCTCCGCCGGTGTCAACATGTGGATCGCCATGCTCATCGGCGCCCCGCTGATCGTTGGTCTGCTCGGCATTGTCGTCGAGCGAGTCGTCATTCGCAATCTCTACGGGCGCATTGTCGAAACCATTCTGGCGACCTGGGGCCTGAGCCTGTTTCTGATGGGAGCGGCCTCGCTCCTGTTCGGCTATTTCCAGAGAGGAGTTAGCCCACCGTTCGGCACGCTCAAGATCGGAAACTATCAGGAGGGGGTGTATTCGATCTTCGTAATTGTCCTGGCGGCTGCTGTTTATCTCTCGACCTATCTTGTGCTGCGATACACGAAGCTGGGACTGATTGCGCGCGCGACCATGCAGAATCCCGAAATGGCGTCGTCGCTCGGCGTCGCGCGGGAGAAGGTTTACGCCGTCACCTTTTTCTGTGGGGCGGCACTCACAGGCCTTGCCGGCGCGGTGCTGGCGCCGATCGCGGGCGTCGTCCCGACATCGGGTTTGGCTTATATCGCTCGCTCATTCATTACGGTCATCACCGGCGGCGCGACGGTGATCGCGGGCACCGGCATCGCCTCCGTATTGTTTGGAACGGTGAGCCAGTTGACCGCCATCTTGACGCGTCCCGTGTGGGGCGAGGCGGCACTTCTTTTGACGGCGGTTATTCTGCTCCGCTTCCTGCCCGCCGGCATTACCGGCCGCTATTTCAGGAATGGTCTATGAGGGCATTGCAAAGCCATGTCACCACCATCGGTACGCTCGTAGCCGGGATTGTGCTGGTCGGAATTGTTCCGTTCGCGGTGGCGCCGTTCACCCTGGCAGACCTGACACTCTATGCCGCCATGGCGATCCTTGCCATGAGCCTGGGGTTCATCTGGGGATTCGGCGGGATTCTCAGTTTTGGCCAGTCCGTGTTCTTCGGCGTTGGCGGATACACCTACGCGATCGTGGCGTTGAACTTCGACTCTCCATCGCTGGCGCTGCTTGCGGCGATTGCAGTCGCGGTCACAGGTGCGTTGCTCCTCGGCTACTTCATTTTCTGGGGTAGGCTAAGCGATGTTTATCTCGCGGTCATCACCCTGACGATCTCGCTGATCTTTTTCATGCTGATGAACAGCATGTCTTCGAGCATCTATCGCATCGGCGACGTTCCGATCGGCGGTTACAACGGGATTCCGGGTATTCCGCCGCTGGTCGTTCCCGGGACTGACAGATCGCTCTCGGTTGCGGAAACATACGTGCTGGTGGTGACGGTCGCGTTGCTGGTTTATCTCGGTCTGAGCTGGCTTATCCGCACCAAATTCGGACGCATTCTTTGCTCAATCAAGGAAAACGAGGTTCGCGCCGAACTGCTTGGCTACGATGCCCGTCTCTATAAGCTCGCGGCTTTTGCTGTTGGCGCGGCGATAGCCGGCATGGCGGGTGCGCTGTTCGCCGTCTATAGCGGATTGATCAATCCCGATGTGTTCGGAATCGGCTTTTCTGCTCAGATCATCGTGTGGGTGATGCTCGGCGGTCTGGGAACGCTTATCGGGCCGGCGCTTGGCGCCGTACTGATCCAGATGCTGGTGGTCTGGCTCGGGAAGGTGCAAGTCATCGATGCCAACATGGCGCTTGGTGTGCTCTTCATCGTTGCCGTGCTGTTGGTTCCCGCCGGATTGGTTCCCCGCTTGCAGGGGCTTCTCGCAGTCGCGTTCGGCAACCTTGCGAGATCAAGGCCATGACGACTCTTTCCGAGTGGATCCGATGACTGTGTTGTTGGAGACGTCGCGACTGATCCGTCGTTACGGGGGCGTGACGGCGGTTGACGGTGTGGATTTTACCCTCAACGAAGGCGAATTGCGGTGTCTGATCGGGCCAAATGGAGCAGGCAAGAGTACTTTTTTCAAGATGCTGTGTGGACTCGTGCCGCCAAGCAGCGGAGCGATCAAAATCAGAAATGATGATGTCACCGGGATGCGCCCGCATGAGATAGCCTCGCGGGGCGTCGGCATCAAAACCCAGGTGCCGAGCCTGTTTGACGGATTGACTGTCCGGGAGAGCGTGGAAGTCGCGGCGATGCGCCGCCTTACGCCGTCCGCCGCTTGCGACATTGCCGATGAGACGCTTGGACATCTCAATCTGAAGGGGATTGCGAACAGGATCGTCGGACAGCTTTCCCATGGGCAACGGCAATGGACCGAACTGGCGATGGTGCTGTCAACCGATCCCAAGATCGTGTTGCTGGACGAACCCGTTGCGGGGATGACCCATGACGAGGTGAACCGTACCGAGGACCTCCTCAAGCATATCAATACGACCCGAACAGTGATTGTCGTCGAACACGACATGCAGTTCGTCAAGCGCATCGCGACGAAGGTGACGGTATTCCACCATGGGCGCATTCTGATCGAGGATGATGTCGATCGCGTGCTCGCGGACTCGCGCGTTCGCGACGTCTACTTGGGTAAAAGCGGGTTGCGTTATGCTTGAAGTGCGCGAGCTGCATGTCGGTTACGGACGCATTCCGATCCTCAATGGGGTCAATCTTTCCGTAGTACGTGGATCGAGGGTCGGCATTCTCGGTCATAACGGCATGGGGAAAACGACGCTGATGCGAGCCTTGATGGGATTGCTTCCGGTAAAGTCTGGCGCGGTCGTCTTTGAGACTGCCACGATCACCTCCATGCAACCGCATCATCGCGCGCGAAGCGGCATTGCTTATGTTCCGCAGGGCCGGCAGATATTTCCTCAGCTTACGGTGAGGGATAATTTGCGTATGGGTGCGCTTCGCGCTCCCGATGGAACAATGGAACGCGTGCTCGATCGGATCCCGCGCTTAAAGCGATTGCTGGATCGTCCGGGCGGTGCGCTGTCTGGCGGAGAGCAGCAGCTTCTGGCTATCGCACGGGCGTTGTGCGGGAAGCCAAAGCTCATGCTGCTTGATGAACCTACTGAAGGTATTCAGCCATCGATCATCGAGGAGATCAGCGAACTCCTGATCATGCTCAATGAAACGGAAAGCCTGGTGATCATCGTGGTCGAGCAGAACCTTGAGTTTATAGCTGGGCTGGCACGTCGGATTGCGGTTCTACAGAAAGGATTGATCGTTCGCGAAGTTGCTCCGACAGATTTGCACAACGAGCAGTTTGTCGAAGAGTTTGTTGGCATGGGCACTTGATGGCCGTTAAAAGAACCCCGCGTCTCTGGCAAGATGTTGAAAAACGGTGCTCTTCCAGTGTCCGTCGCCAGATAATTTGAGACTGATCAGGCGTTTCTAGAAAGAGGCTCTGGCTCATCAGGGTTAGAGTTTAAGCGGCCTGCAGTCGATGTTGCAAGCGGCGGTTTGCGATGGTGGCGAGCTTAATACGCTTGCGTTCGGCAAGGATCGTCTCAGATCTGCCGAAGTAGACGTCGCCAGGTGTAAGAAAAGAAGCCCGGTGCATAGGATTGGAGAAAGTTACCTTCTGGCCTGAAGTGATTATAGACCACATCGAGAAAGACCATCAGTCCCCGCAGATGGGCTTCGTCGATTAAGGTCTTCAAGTCGTCCGGCCGCCCATAGATGCTGGTCGGCGCAAACCACAGTACTCCGTCATAACCCCAGCTACGTCGACCCGGAAAATCCGCTAGCGGCATCAGTTCCAATGCTGTTACTCCGGTTGTCACCAAATGATCAAGCTTTTCGATGATGGCGCGATAGGCGCCGGCGGTCGTGAATGTGCCGATGTGCACCTCAAGAACGATTGCCTCATTCCACGGTCGTCCATGCCACTCGCTTGCTCGCCAATGATAGCTGTCGTGGTCGATCACCTCGCTCGGACCGAATACGCCGTCTGGTTGATAGTGAGACGCGGGATCTGGAACCTACATCTTGCCATCGATCCGGAATTGGTAATGCGAACCGGCCGTTGCTGTCGCTACTGTGGTGATGAAACATCCGTCGTCCAACCGCTGCATCTCGTGAGAGGCATCCAGCATCACCTCGACGCGCTTCACGGCGGGCGCCCACAACCGGAAAGTTACGCCACCGCTTTCGAGTGTGGCACCGAATCTCGCGTGGACCATGAGTTCTCAGCAAGTGGCAGCGCGGGGTCTGTCCGGAAAAAGCCCGACTGATGGTTCCCGGGCGTAGGCGGAAATCTCGGCCGAGTGCGGCGGCATCGGCTTCATGCTGGGTAATTCGGCGCTATTTACGGAAATCGTTCTGCGAAGCGGACCGCGATCTCATTTCTCTTGCTTGCGCTTTCGGTCAACTCATATTTTTTCTGGTCTCGTTGCAGGTTCGAGTTTTGCCGGGCCCACGAAGAATGCTTAATCCCAACTCAGTGCGCCGCCGTTTTGATACTCGATCACGCGCGTCTCGAAGAAGTTCTTTTCCTTCTTGAGATCCATCGCCTCGCTCATCCACGGGAACGGGTTCTCGGCATCCGGAAAAACCGGTGCAAGACCGATCTGGGCGCAGCGGCGGTTGGCGATGAAGTGCATGTACTGTTCGCACAGTGCCGCGTTCAGCCCGAGGAATCCGCGCGGCATGGTATCGCGGCCGTAGGCGGCCTCAAGTTCGGCGGCGGTCTGGATCATGCCGCGAACTTCTTCCTGGAATGCCTCGGTCCACAGATGTGGGTTCTCGATCTTGATCTGGTTGATGACATCGATACCGAAGTTCAGGTGAATCGACTCGTCGCGCAGGATGTATTGATATTGCTCGGCGATGCCGACCATTTTATTGCGGCGGCCGAGCGACAGGATTTGCGCGAAGCCGGTGTAGAACCACATGCCTTCGAAGATGACGTAGAAGGCGACGAGATCGCGCAAGAAGGCCTGGTCCGCTTCAGGCGTGCCGGTCTTGAAGTCCGGATCGTCGAGGTGCTGAGTGTGCTGGAGCGCCCACGCTGCCTTGTCGGTGATGGAGGGCACTTCGCGATACATATTGAAGAGTTCGCCCTCGTTGAGACCGAGGCTTTCCACGATGTACTGGAAGGTGTGGGTGTGCACCGCTTCCTCGAAGGCTTGCCGCAGCAGGTACTGACGACATTCGGGGTTGGTGAGGTGACGGTAGATCGCCAGGACGATGTTGTTGGCCACCAAGCTCTCGGAGGCGGCGAAGAAACCGAGGTTGCGCTTGATGGCGCGGCGTTCATCGTCCGTCAGGCCATCCTTCGACTTCCACAACGCGATGTCTGCCTGCATCGAGACTTCGGTTGGCATCCAGTGATTGTTGCAGCCCGCGAGGTACTTCTCCCATGCCCACGTGTATTTGAGCGGCAGAAGCTGATTGACGTCGGCGCGGCAATTGATCATGCGCTTGTCGTCGACGGAGACGCGGCCGCCGCTGCGGTCGATGGTTCCGAGGCCGGTCTGCTCGCCTGCCAACGAGGGAGCGGTGTTGAAGATCGTCGCCGGTATCGGATTCGCGAAGGTGGAGGTATCGGACCAGTCGAGCAT
>JAFKKL010000124.1 GCA_017305595.1 Hyphomicrobiales bacterium
TCGCCCAGCGAATGCCCGGCCACGAAAGCTGCATCCTTCGCCACCGAAATCCCGGTCTCCACCTCCAGCACCCGCAGCGTCGCCAGCGACACCGCCATCAGCGCCGGCTGGGCGTTTTCCGTCAGTTGCAGGGTCTCGCCGGGGCCCTCCCAGATGAGCGTGCTGAGCTTTTCTCCCAGCGCTGCATCGACTTCCTCGAATACCGCACGCGCGGCCGGAAATGCGTCCGCGAGGGCCTTGCCCATGCCGACCGTCTGGGAACCCTGCCCCGGAAAGGTGAATGCTGCGGTCATTTGCGCCCCTGAAATCCTGTAAGTGGGCCGAAAGACACTGCCATCGGGCTTTATGTCAAGGAGGTGACTTCCGGTGATCAGCCAATTGCCCCGCAAAACCGCCGTTTCTCACTGCTTTCCCTTGCAAAGCCGGCCGAAATCCGTATAACCCGCGCCATCCGTGGATCCCGGCCGGGAGCTGAACGGACGGTTTCAGCATGTTCACTTTTAGCGATCGTGATGAGACAGGATCAATCGGTCCGTCGTCCCGTGCTTCCGCCTTCTGAGCGTTCGAGTCCTTTCCGAAGGGTTCGAAGGGCTTGCCGCCGGGAACCGCGTTAACACTTGGAAAGGACACCCATGCCTCTTTATGAGCATGTTTTTCTCGCGCGTCAGGATGCGAGCGCCCAGCAGGTCGAGGAACTGACCACGCAAATCACCGGTGTGATCGAGAGCCTTGGCGGCAAGGTCGCCAAGACCGAGAACTGGGGCGTACGCTCCCTCACCTACCGCATGAATAAGAATCGCAAGGCGCACTTCGTGCTGCTCAACATCGATGGCCCGGCGGCCGTGGTTGCCGAGATCGAGCGTCAGGAGCGCATCAACGAAGACGTCATCCGCTACCTGACCGTTCGCGTCGAGGAACTCGAGGAAGGTCCGTCGGCGATGATGCGCAAGGCCGATCGCGACCGTGATCGCGACGACCGTGGCGGCGGCTTCCGTGGCGACCGCGAAGGCGGTGGCTTCCGTGGCGATCGTGGTCCGCGCCGCCCGCGCGAAGACTCCGATGCCCCCGCAGCAGCTTCTCAGGAGTAATGACCATGGCTGATGCAGGTGCTCGCCGTCCGTTCTTCCGCCGTCGCAAGACCTGCCCGTTCGCGGGCCCGAACGCGCCGAAGATCGACTACAAGGATTCCAAGCTGCTGATGCGTTACGTCTCCGAGCGCGGCAAGATCGTGCCGAGCCGCATCACGGCCGTTTCCGCCAAGAAACAGCGTGAACTGGCCCGCGCTATCAAGCGCGCCCGCTTCCTCGGTCTGCTTCCCTACGTGATCCGCTAAAACCGATATGGGCCGCGGCGTTCGCGCCGCGGCCCATATCGTGAAACCTTCATAAGGCTTCCGGGACACCGGTTGCCGACAGTTGGGGCCTTAGCCCCTAACCGCTCGAAGGGGGCGGGACAGCTCATGATGATCGGTCTTCTCATCGCTATTGCTGCCGGCTGCGCTTCAGCGCTGATGTTCGCTTCGATTAGTTCAGGCGCGCTCATTTCGCTGCTGCTGTTCTATCTGGCGCCGCTGCCGCTGATGCTGGCCGCGATCGGCTGGGGACCGGCTGGCGCCGCGATCGGCGGTGTCCTGGCGGGCGGCACGCTCGGCCTGATTTTCAGCCTGCCTTATCTGATCGCCTTCCTGCTGGCGGTTGCATTGCCGGCATGGTGGCTTGGCCGTCTTGTTTTGCTGGGGCGGCCGATAGCTGGAGCCGCAGTCGCAGGGACTACACCTCCCGCTGACGCCGTTGAATGGTATCCCGTCGGGCGTCTCCTGCTCTGGATTGCAGGTTTCGCTGCCCTCACAACGGTATCCGCCCTCTTCACGCTCGGCACCGATAGCGAAACCATCACCGCCGGGCTCCGCCATGGTCTGGGACGCATCATCCAGATGCCGTCTTCGCCAACCGAATCGACTCAAGTCATCGACGCACTCGCGGCCATCGCGCCGGCGGCGGCAACCATCATCGCGATGACAACACTGACGCTAAACGTCTGGCTCGCCGCCTATGTCACGTCAGCCTCGGGACGGCTGCGGCGTCCCTGGCCTGTGCTACGTGATGTCAATATGCCACCGATGACGCTGGTGGCGCTGTTTGTCGCGCTGGCCCTCTGCTTCACCGGCGGGCTGCTGGCACTGCTCGCGCAAATCGTCACCGCAGCGCTGATGCTGGGCTATGCCCTAACCGGCTTTGCCGTCCTGCATACGATTACGTTGGGCATCAAAAGCCGCGGGGTCGTGCTCAGCTTCGCCTACGCGCTGGTGCTGGTATTCGGCTGGCCCGTCATAGCCATGATTGCACTCGGCATTGCCGACGCTTTCTTCGGCATCCGCCAACGCTACCTGCAACGAAGGCCTCCACCTCTTTCCTCCACCTGATCACATCAATCGAACATCACTTCAAACAGGAGATCCAACATGGAAGTCATTCTACTCGAACGTGTCGCCAAGCTCGGCCAGATGGGCGACGTCGTCCGCGTCAAGGACGGCTTTGCCCGCAATTTCTTGCTGCCGCGCAACAAGGCGCTGCGCGCCACCGCCGACAACCGCGCCAAGTTCGACGGCATGAAGGCGGACCTTGAAGCCCGCAACCTGAAGGCCAAGGGCGAAGCCACCAAGGTCGCGGAGAAGATCGACGGCCGTAACGTCATCATCCTGCGTCAGGCTTCCGAAACCGGTCAGCTGTTCGGATCGGTGTCGGTGCGCGATATCATGGCGTCGTTCGAAAGCGACGGCATCACGTTGAGCCGCAGCCAGGTACTGCTCGACCA
This sequence comes from Hyphomicrobiales bacterium, assembly GCA_017305595.1. GTDB lineage: Bacteria > Pseudomonadota > Alphaproteobacteria > Rhizobiales > Xanthobacteraceae > 62-47. The sequence goes on from JAFKKL010000124.1 coordinate 2,815, forward strand.
CCCGATCAAGACCATCGGCCAGCATGGCGTGTCCATCGCCGTACACCCCGAAGTCGAGGTGTCTGTGAGCGTCACCGTCGCCCGCAGCGCCGATGAGGCCGAGCGCATCAATCGCGGCGAAGACGTCAGCAGCCGTCAGGAAGATCTCGATGCTGCCGCCGAAGCGCTGGCCGCGGCCGGTGAGTTCTTCGATCCGGAAGCGCAGCACGACGACGAACCCGCTGCGGCCGACGAGGCGTCGGAGTCTTAAGCTTTCTGAGAATACCAAAAAATGGCCGGACTCGATGCCTGATATTTCAGGTTCGATTCCGGCCATTTCCATTTGTAATCTATGATATTTTCCAGATTGGAGTACGTGTTTCTACAATCCAGCGAACCTTAGTCGGCTTTCGAGTCCGACGGCTTGGACTCCGAAGCCTTTGGCTCTGCGGCCTTCGGTTCCGAAGTCTTCGATTCCGAAGCCTTCGGCTCGGAAGCTTTGGGCTCCGCCACCGGCGTCACGGCTGGTACCGGATCGGGCCGCTGCGCTGGCGCGCTGTGTGTCGATTCTGATTTCGGAGCAGGCGAACTCGCGCTCTCTGACTTAGCGTTATCGGGCTTGGCATTATCGCTACCAGCGGCATTATGAGGCGATTGTTGCGGCGCGGCTTCCTGAACAGGTGCTGCCTTGCTCCTCTTCTTGTGCTTGGTGCGCTGCTTACGGCTGGAGTGGTGCCCCGCCTCACCTGCACCGTCCGGCACAGCGGTCTGCGCAGCCGGCTGCCGTTGGAACCGCCACCAGCTATTCTGCGAAGGCCCTGGTGCCGCCGCCGGCGCAGCGACGGCGGGGGCCGCATCCCGACCGCGACGTGGCTTTTCTGCGTTGGGACGGCGATCGACAGCTCCGTTGGCCAATAGGTAACTGCTTAATGCGCCAGCCATGTCGCTACTGGTGGTGTAGTGCTGACGCAAAAATCCAGGCAGCGCACTCGGCGGCACCGATTTTACCAAGCCGCGCGCGCTCTTGTGGCACACCGTGCAGGCACCGTTGAAAATCTGCGCCGGGCTTTTGCCGGCTTCGAGGTTTTGCGCCTGCACCGGAGCGGGAATGGAAAAACAGACTGCAATCGCCAATGCGGCGGAACCAAGCGTCCGGCCAAGCATATTATCCTCCAAATGTCGAAACCGTCACTGTCGCGGGACTTCGTCCTCGCATTGCCGCAACGCAGCAAGCCGGATATCGACCCGTACTGGTACGCTTACAAATCCACAGATGTCCAAATCTACGGACGTCGTCGGCGTCCACATTCGCCGTGGGACGCTCAGGGAATTGAGCCGTCACATCACGCGCGCGCTGCATCTTTTATCTTATTGCGGCGCGAATGGAAGTACGCGGATGCGAATGAAGCGGCCGAGAAGCATGGCGATTTGGGATATCCCATGTGCAGCCAAGGCACTGGAACAGCGCCGACACCGACACTAATATCTTTGGATGCGCCAGATTGCGCACAAGGGTTCACGCTGAACAACGATGGGCCCGCACCTCTGGCGCGCGTCTGATCGACCGTTGGGTGGTGGCGATGGACCGTGTGTTACAGTTTTTCCTCAGCCGGTATATCCGGCGCGGGATAATGACAGTCACGACCGCGAGCGGTTACCGCTTCACATGCGGTGATGGCACCGGACAACCGGTGGCACTGCGGTTCGTGACCCGGGCAGCGGAAAGACAGGTGCTGCTCGATCCCGAACTGGCCTTCGGAGAGGTTTATACCGAAGGTGCTCTCATCATTGAGCAGGGTTCGATCGCCGATGTGCTGGCTGTCGCCCTCGACCAGCCCGACATGATCCCGCGCTGGGCCAAGCTGCAATGGTGGCTACGCTATCTGGTCCGCAACATCGCGCAGTTCAATCCGCGTAGTCGTTCCAAGAACAACGTCGCGCGACACTACGATCTCGACGGCAAGCTCTATTCGCTCTTTCTCGACAGCGACAAGCAATACAGCTGCGCCTATTTCGAGACGCCTGAATCTTCCCTCGACGACGCCCAGCTTGCGAAGAAACGCCACCTCGCTGCAAAGCTACTCGTGACGAACGGTCAGCGCATTCTCGACATCGGCTCCGGTTGGGGTGGCCTCGCGCTCTATCTGTCGGACATTGCATCGACCAAGGTCACCGGCATCACGCTGTCACGCGAGCAGTTCGACGTCTCGCAAGCACGCGCCAGCGAACGGCCCCGCGCGAGCGCACCTACTTTCCTGATGCAGGACTATCGCGACGTCCCCGGCCCATTCGACCGCATCATCTCGGTCGGCATGTTCGAGCATGTCGGGGTGGATCATTACGATACATTCTTCAAGCGTTGCGCCGAACTGCTCACGGACGACGGCGTGATGATGCTGCATTCGATCGGGCGCTCCGAAGGTCCGGGCATCACCAATCCCTGGATCGCCAAGTACATCTTCCCCGGCGGATACATCCCGGCGCTGTCGGAGGCCCTTGCTGCCATCGAGCGCGCCGGGTTGTTGGTGTGCGACATCGAAATCCTGCGGCTGCACTACGCGGAAACGCTGAAGGCCTGGCGCGAACGGTTCCTGGCGAGACGCGAGGAAGCGGCCGCGCTCTACGACGAGCGGTTCGTCAGGATGTGGGAGTTTTATTTGGCGGCCTCGGAAATGTCGTTCCGCAAGCAAAATCTGATGAACATCCAGATTCAGATCACCAAGCGGCAGGGAATAGTTCCGATCACCCGCGATTATATCATGCACGAAGAAGCAAGGTTGCGCGGCATCGAAGGCCGCAGCCGACCGCGGCTGCAGATCGCGGGCGAATAAACCGCCGGTGCGTCAGAAAAACTGAACGGATCGGACAATCCAGCGAATTGACCACGTCCGGCAGGCTGCGACAGATGCGCAACCACCGCATCCCGTGCTTTTGCGCACGACACCGGTGCACAGCGCCCGAGCCCCTCGCTGGCGGCCGTCGCATCGAGCGTCTTGACCAGCGAACCAAGCCAGCCGTCCCATCGCTCGGATATCGGCATGTGTTCGTCGCGAACCACGGTTAGCTCCTCGCCCTCCCGGGCTATTCCGGCTGGCGGATATCCAAACGCCGGACGCGCAGGCAAAGTTCCGCCGGTCACTGGAATATTAGTCGAGGGATGAGCGGGAATGGTTCAGTCGTCTGCGCGGTTGTCGACGAATGAGCACAAGGGCAACGTCAAGTGGTAAGATCGCGCGAAACGATTCCGCACCGTTTTTTTAGCCAGGCGTGTGAATAAGGCAGATGACGTCCTTTTCCATGCGCGCGAACGGTACTTCCAGTCGCGGCCTGTTATAGTAGCGGCCCAGCTTCCGACACATCCGAGAGAAATCATCGTCCGCCATGTCGTCCCTTGATTCCAACGTTCTCAAACTCGCCCCGGATGCCGCGAACCCGTCCTATCGGACCGCGCCGCATAATATCGAGGCCGAACAGAGCGTGTTGGGCGCTATCCTGATCAACAACGATGCGTTCTATCGCGTTTCCGATTTTCTTGAGCCAAAGCATTTCTTCGAGCCGATTCATCAGACGATCTTCGAAACCTCCGCCAGCCTGATCCGCGCCGGCAAGGTCGCGACGCCGGTGACGCTGAAGACGTTCCTGCCTGCCGACATCGACCTCGGCGGCGGCGTGACTGTCGGCCAATACCTTGCCCGCCTCGCTGCCGAAGCCACCACGATCATCAACGCCGCAGACTATGGCCGCACCATCTACGAACTGTCGTTGCGGCGCGACCTGATCCATATCGGCGAGGACATGGTCAACGTCGCCTACGACGCGCCGGTCGATTTCGCGCCGCGTGCGCAGATCGAGGATGCCGAGCGCCGGCTGTATGAACTCGCGGAATCCGGCCGCTACGACGGCGGCTTCCAGCGCTTCTCGCAGGCCATGAAGATCGCCCTCGACATGGCAGCGAATGCCTACCAGCGCGATGGAAGGCTGTCCGGCATCGCCACCGGCCTGCGCGACCTCGACACCAAGATGGGCGGCTTGCAACGCTCCGACTTGTTGGTGCTGGCAGGACGCCCCGGCATGGGCAAGACCGCGCTCGCCACCAACATCGCCTACAACATCGCGCGCGCCTATCGCGGCGAAACCCAGGCCGACGGCACGATGAAGACGATCAACGGCGGCATCGTCGGCTTCTTCTCCTGCGAAATGTCGGCCGAGCAGCTCGCCACGCGTATTCTTGCCGAGCAGACCGGCATTGCTTCAAGCACGATCCGCCGCGGCGGCATCACCCAGAATGAATTCGACAGGATCCGCGACCACACCATCGAACTCGAACACCTGCCGCTCTACGTTGACGAAACTGGCGGCCTGTCGATCTCGCAGCTCACCGCCCGCGCCCGGCGTCTGAAGCGACAAAAGGGGCTCGACGTGATCATGGTGGACTACATCCAGCTTCTGCAAGGCTCTGGCAAACGCTCGGACAATCGCGTGCAGGAAGTCACCGAGATCACCACCAACCTGAAGGCGCTGGCCAAGGAACTCAACGTCCCGATCGTCGCGCTGTCGCAACTATCGCGTCAAGTCGAAAACCGCGACGACAAGCGCCCGCAACTCGCCGACCTGCGTGAATCCGGCTCGATCGAACAGGACGCCGACGTCGTCGTCTTCGTCTATCGCGAGGAATACTACCTCCAGAACAAAGAGCCGCGTCCCGGTACCCCCGAGCACGAGAAATGGCAGACCGACATGGACCTCGCGCACGGCAAGGCCGAAGTCATCATCGGCAAACAGCGCCACGGCCCTACCGGCACGGTCGAGCTACACTTCGAAGGCCAGTTCACGCGGTTCAGCGATCTCGCGCATGATGGCAATCTGCCCGACCGCATATAAGCCGGAATTTGAAACGATGCCGGGCGACGCGTAGTCTTCGGACCGTGACAGTGGAATCGTGCGCGACATGTCGCGCGAAGGGATGGCGTCGGCGCTCATGGACCAGATTTCAGATACCGCCACAGAGATTGCGCAGCCCGCTCCGGCTGTCGCACCGCCCTCTTCCGATGTGAACGTTCCAGCCACGGCCACCGGCATCCTGACCATCGATCTCGATGCCATCGTCGCCAACTGGCGCAAGCTGGAAAGCCAGGGCGTGCCGGCGGAATGCTCCGCCGTGGTCAAGGCCAACGCCTATGGCTGCGGGACCGAGCCCGTGGTGCGCGCACTCGCGGCCGCCGGCTGCAAGACGTTCTTCGTTGCCACGGTGGACGAGGCACGCGCCGCGCGCGCCGCAACCCAATCGGCTGCGATTTATGTGTTGGGCGGCTGTTTCCAGAATGGCGGCGACGCCTTCGCAGAACTCAACTGCCAGCCGGTGATCGGCGCTCTCAACGAACTCGCCGAATGGGACGTGTTCTGCCGCCGTAGCGGATGGTCCGGCGGCGCCGCAATCCACATCGACACCGGCATGAACCGGCTCGGGCTTACGCTTCAGGACGCCCATGGCATCGTGCCGCGCATCCATGCCGGCGATCACGGCATCACACTGGTGATGAGCCACCTCGCCTGCGCCGAAAATCCGCAGCATCCGCTCAACGCCCGACAACTCACGAGCTTTCGCGAGATCGCCCAGCAGTTCTCCGGCGTGCCGGCGTCGCTGGCGAATTCGTCAGGCGTGTTCCTCGGCCCGCAATTCCAGTTCGATCTGCTGCGTCCGGGCGCGGCGCTTTACGGCGTCAACCCGACGCCGGATGCCGACAATCCGATGCGGCCGGTGGTCGATCTGAAGACCCGCATCATCCAGGTCCGCGAGGTCGAGCGCGGCGACACGGTCGGCTACGGCGCGACCTGGACGGCGCGACGGCCGACCCGGCTCGCGATCGTGTCCACCGGTTATGCCGATGGCTATTTCCGCACCGCCGGCAGCACTGACGGCACCCGAAGCGCGGACGTCATCGTCGCCGGCAAGCGTTGTCCGATCGCCGGGCGCATCTCAATGGACCTGATCGCGATCGACATCACCGATCTGCCGGAGAAGACCGTGCGCCGTGGCCACATGGTGACCCTGCTCGGGGACAGCATCACGGTCGATGAATTGGGCCACCACTTCGGCACTATCGGCTACGAGGTACTGACCAGCCTCGGCCGTCGCTATGCCCGCGTCTACAAGGGCGGGTCGGCCTGATCTGCTCGTCTTTGGCTGAACGAACCGGCGCAACGCCACCGCAATCTCGATTTCTGTTCGCTCCCTCGCGCGGGTTGGTTAGGCTGCCGGCGGCATCGAAGATTCGCCCGCTCAGATCCGATACATCAATCGCGGAGACCATCCGTGCTGGCCTATCTCTTCGTCCTGGCGGTCGGGCTGGTCGCCGGCACCATCAGCGGCATCGTCGGCACCGGCTCCTCGATCATGCTGATCCCGGTGCTGGTCTACGAATTCGGCCCCAAGGAAGCCGTGCCGATCATGGCGGTCGCGGCGGTGATGGCCAACCTGTCTCGCATCGTGGCGTGGTGGCGCGAGGTGGATTGGCGCGCTTGCGCAGCCTATTCCGTCACGGGCGTTCCGGCAGCGGCATTGGGCGCGCGGACGCTGCTGGTGCTGCCATCCCGCGCGGTCGATATCGCCATCGGCTTGTTTCTCATCGCGATGGTGCCCGCCCGTCACTGGCTGGCGAAACGCGACATCAAAATCACCCTCTGGCACCTCGCGCTCGGCGGCGCGGTGATTGGCTATCTGACCGGCATCGTGGTCTCAACCGGGCCGCTCAGCGTTCCGCTGTTCCTTTTTTACGGGCTAACCAAAGGTGCCTTCCTCGCCACCGAAGCCGCAAGTTCGCTCGGGCTCTACCTCAGCAAATCGGTGACGTTCGAGCGCTTCGGCGCTCTCGACATGGCGGTCTTCCTGAAAGGCCTGATTGCCGGGTCGTCGCTGATGTTTGGCGCCTTCATCGCCAAACGGTTCGTGCTCAAGCTCGATCCCAACGTGTTCCGGCTGGTGATGGATGGCATCATGCTCTTTGCCGGCCTATCAATGCTCTGGAACGCGACTCACGCGACCTGATCCGGCGAACTGTTACCCATGGCCAAAGCCACCCTTTCCTTCGTCTGCCAAAACTGCGGCGCGGCCTATAACCGCTGGCAGGGCAAGTGCGAGTCCTGCGGCGAATGGAACACGCTGGTCGAGGAAGACGTTAGCGGCGCCAATTCCGTGCCGGCCAGCATCCGCTCCAAGCGCAAGGGGCGGCTGTTCGCACTGGAAAGCCTCGCCGGCGAAAGCCGCGACGCGCCTCGGTTGCCCACCGGCATGGCCGAACTCGACCGCGTCACCGGCGGCGGCTTCGTACCGGGCTCGGTGCTGTTGGTCGGCGGCGATCCCGGCATCGGCAAGTCCACGCTGCTGACACAGGCGACGAGCGTGCTCGCCAGCGCCGGCCATCGCACCGTCTACATCTCGGGTGAAGAGGCCATCGCGCAGGTCCGCTTGCGCGCCGCGCGGCTGGGTCTGGCCAAGGCACCGGTCCAGCTCGCGGCCGAGACATCGGTTGAAGACATCATCGCAACTCTCTCTGAAGGCAAGACTCCCCGTCTTATCGTCATCGACTCGATCCAGACCATGTGGACCGACACGGTGGAGTCCGCCCCCGGCACCGTGACCCAGGTGCGCGCTTCGGCACAGGCGCTGATCCGCTTCGCCAAGAAGTCGGGAGCGACCGTGATTCTGGTCGGCCACGTCACCAAGGACGGCCAGATCGCAGGCCCCCGCGTGGTCGAGCACATGGTCGACGCGGTGCTGTCGTTCGAAGGCGAAGGCTCGCAACAGTTCCGCATTCTGCGCTCCGTCAAGAACCGGTTCGGGCCGACCGACGAGATCGGCGTGTTCGAGATGACGGGCCTCGGCTTGCGCGAAGTCACCAACCCCTCGGAGCTGTTCCTGTCAGAACGCGATCTCGGCTCGCCCGGCACAGCCGTGTTTGCCGGAATGGAAGGCACCCGCCCGGTACTGGTGGAACTTCAGGCCTTGGTCGCCCCCACCTCGCTTGGCACCCCGCGCCGCGCCGTGGTCGGCTGGGATTCCAGCCGTCTGTCGATGGTGCTTGCAGTGCTGGAGGCGCATTGCGGCGTCAAACTGTCAGGCTACGATGTCTATTTCAACGTCGCCGGCGGCCTCCGTATTCAGGAGCCTGCCGCCGATCTCGCCGCCGCCGCCGCGCTGGTGTCGTCGCTGGCGAATGCACCTTTGCCGACGGACGCAGTTTATTTCGGCGAGGTATCGCTCTCGGGCGCGGTGCGTCCGGTGGCACAGGCCTCGATGCGTCTCAAGGAAGCGGCCAAGCTCGGCTTCGGCCGTGCCGTCCTGCCGGAATCGGCACGCGGCGAAGGCGGCAGCGATGCCGGGCTCGCGCTCAATACAATCGGCGGATTGAGCAGCCTTGTCGCCGATATCGCGGCGCGCGGAACGCCCCGCGCAGCAGCGAAAAACGGCGACGTCGACGAAAATGGCGGCACGCGCGCCACAGCTTCGGGGAAAAATGCCGCACCGCCTCGATTCCGCCGTCAAGAGTCCTAAACCGGGCGTGACCTCTGCTGCCGTCCTCGCTATACCACCCGCGCGGCCGGGAACTTTGGCTTTGCACGACGCGGCGTAGCGTCATCACGTAGACTGTCACGCACCGCGTCGATTCGCGGTTGATGGATTTGAAAGCGGACCTGACCAGCCGATGCCGATAACGATCCTTGATCTTGTGCTGCTCGCGGTGATGCTGATCTCGGGCCTGCTCGCCATGGTCCGTGGTTTCATGCGCGAGATCCTGTCGATCGCGGCCTGGGGCACCGCCGCGCTGGTCACGCTGTATTCCTATCAGAAGCTGCTGCCGACGGCGAAAACCTACATCGCCAGCGATACTCTCGCGAGCATCGCGGTAATCGCCGGCGTTTTCATCGCCACCTTGATCGTGGTCTCGATCATCACGGTTCGTATCTCCGACATGATTCTGGATTCCCGCATCGGCGCCCTCGACCGCACGCTGGGCTTCCTGTTCGGCCTCGCACGCGGCCTGCTGATCGTCGTGGTCGCGTTCCTGTTCTTTGCATGGCTGGTCCCCGCCAAGCAGCGGCCGGACTGGGTTTCCAGCGCCAAATCGCTAACCATGTTGCAATCGACCGGCGATTGGCTGATGTCACTCTTGCCGGACGACCCCGAGAACACCATCTTGAAGAGATTCAAGAAGACCAAGCCCGAGGACGAGCAGACCGACGCCGAACCGGCTAATCCCGGTTCCAACGACGGATACTCGAAACCCGCGCGGGACAGCCTGAAACAATTGATCGACGGCAAACCGGCGACACGCTAGTTATCTTGAACGAGGGACGATCTCCCTCGAAAGTGAGGCGCGATGGACGAGATGCAGACCCCTCCGCAACCTGCCGCCGCCGCCCCTCCGTCCGATCTCCATCAGCATGACGATGCGCTCCGCGAAAAATGCGGCGTATTTGGCATCTTCAATCATCCGGACGCCGCCGCCGTCACCGCGCTCGGGCTACATGCCTTGCAGCATCGCGGACAGGAAGCCGCCGGTATCGTCTCCTTCGACGGCGAACGCTTTCATTCCGAGCGCCGGCTCGGCCTGGTCGGTGATACCTTCTCCCGCCGCGAGGTGATCGACCGCCTCCCCGGCACCTCCGCTGTCGGTCACACCCGCTATTCGACCACCGGCGAAACCATCCTGCGCAACGTGCAACCGCTGTTCGCCGAATTGAACGCGGGCGGCTTCGCGGTGGCCCATAACGGCAACCTGACCAACGGGCTGACGCTGCGCCGCGAACTGGTGCGCGGCGGCGCCATGATGCAATCGACCACCGATACCGAGGTGATCCTCCATCTGGTCGCGCGTTCGCAACGTAACCGGTTTATCGACCGTTACATTGAAGCCCTGCGGACCATTGAAGGCGCCTACGCGCTGGTCTCGCTGACCAACAAGAAACTGATCGGTGCGCGCGATCCGCTCGGTATCCGCCCGCTGGTGCTGGGGGAACTGGACGGCAGCCCCATTTTGGCGTCTGAGACCTGCGCCCTCGACATTATCGGCGCGAAATACGTCCGCGATATCGAGCCCGGCGAAGTCATCGTGTTCGACGACCACGGCGCACAGAGCCACAAGCCGTTCCCGCCGATGGCGCCCCGCCCCTGCATCTTCGAGTACATCTATTTCGCCCGGCCGGATTCCGTGGTCGGCGGTCGCCCGGTCTACGAAGTGCGCAAGGCCATGGGCGCGCAGCTCGCCCATGAAAGCAACGTGCCAGCCGATGTCGTGGTGCCGGTGCCGGATTCCGGGGTGCCCGCAGCGCTCGGCTACAGCCGCGCCGCCGGCATTCCCTACGAACTCGGCATCATCCGCAATCACTATGTCGGCCGGACCTTCATTCAGCCGACGCAGAGCGTGCGCGAACTCGGCGTGCGCATGAAGCATTCCGCCAACCGCGCGGCCATCGAAGGCAAGCGCATCGTGCTGATCGACGACAGCCTGGTGCGCGGCACCACTTCGAAGAAGATCGTCAAGATGATGCGCGATGCCGGTGCCCGCGAAGTGCATTTCCGCATCGCTTCACCGCCGATCACTCATCCGGACTATTACGGCATCGATACGCCCGATCGCACCGGTCTTCTCGCGGCGACGCATACGCTGGAAGAAATGCGCGACATCATCGGCGCGGACTCGCTGGCCTTCCTTTCGGTGGACGGCATCTATCGCGCCATGGGCGAACCGGGCCGCGATCCGACTCAGCCGAAATTCACCGATCACTGCTTCACCGGCGAGTATCCGACGCCACTGACGGACCTCAACCAGACCGAGACGCAGCCGCGGCAGTTGTCGCTGCTGGCGGAAGCAAGCTGATCGGGTCAGCAGCCATCACCAGACTGGCTGCTACGGTGCAACTTCCCGCGTTCGCCGCGCCAGCCATATCGTATGGCCACCGCATGTCGCATCTTCTGCGACGTGATCGATAACATCGAAGCGATGGGCCGCGAGCAAACACCGGTAGTCCTCGGGATCGAGGCTGGCGTGGTAGAGCGGTTCTCCCTGAAATGACCCGACGGCCTCTCCCGCGCGCGGACCGCTCGTAAACATCAGCGCGCCGCCATCCGCGACATGCGCCGCAAAGCGCGCGAACATCGCTCTTTGCTCATCTTGCGTGAGATGAAAAAAGCTGTCCCACGCCAGAATCCCGTTGAAGCAACGGCCGAAATCGAGGCGGCGCATATCGGCGACGATCCATGAATGCGTCGGAAAACGCTCCTGGCACAGCGCGATCATCGTTTCCGACGAGTCGACGCCAGTGACAGCGTGCCCCGCTTCGATGAGATAGCGTGCGATCGGTTCACCCGATCCGCATCCGATATCTAAAATGGAAGCCTCCGCACCGGCAGCCGCGCGAAAGCGATCGAGCCAGTCGCGCTCAAACAGACTCTTGCCACGCTCGCAGTCGAACGTACGTCCGTGCCGCTCGTAGAGATTCACGATCTGCGTCGACGCATCATGTGCTGGTGTGGGTTTGGTCAAAGCTGCCTGATCATAAAAACCGCCGCCTCGTCATAGCCCCGCAGCTTCCGTGCCAGCGTGACATTGACGACCTTCTGCGACGCGACGTTACGAAAGCCGTGACACTCCCAAAACCCTGCCGAATTGTTCACGGCCACAAGCGAAGCGGACGTGAATGCCTCCTTCTGCGCGCGCGCCAACAGCAGCGCGACCACCAGCGCGGCCGCACCGGTCCCGCGCAACTCCGGCAAAAGCGCGACGTCGTGGATATAATAGGTTTCCGGCTGAGGCGGCAGTTCGCCAAGCGGTGTATTCAGCGCCGGCGGATCATACGCGCGCCAGGGATGGCTGACGGCATAGCCGAGGATGTCTACTCCCGAACTGAAGGCAAGACAGCCGACAGGATAGAGCCGCAGCCGCTCTTCAAAGACGGCACCGTCCTCCGGAAAGGCCGGATGCACGCAGTCCGCCACCGCCAGTACGCCCGGCAGATCGGAGACGGTCATCGGCCGCCATTGTCCTTTGGCTTCGAGAGATAATTCAGGCATAACGCGCCGAACTCCTTATCCCTCTGGTCCTAGCACAAAGCGCCCTTTCCATGACAAAGCCCCTCGCCTCCCGCCTCGCCCTCGTCACTGGCGCCTCGCGCGGAATCGGCTATGCAACAGCATTGGCGCTGGCCAAGGCCGGCGCGCATATCGTGGCGGTTGCCCGCACCCAGGGCGGCCTCGAGGAGCTTGACGACGCGATCCGGGCCGCCGGCGGCAGCGGGACCCTGGTGCCGCTCAACATGACAGATTCCGAAGGCATCGCCCGGCTCGGCGCGGCGCTGCACGAGCGCCACGGCAAGCTCGATATTCTGGTCGGCAATGCTGGCATTGCCGGGCCGTCGTCGCCGCTGGGTCACATCGAACTCAAGCCATGGAGCGACGTCATCGCGGTGAATGTCACCGCGAACTTCCAACTGATCCGCTGCATGGAACCGCTGTTGCGGCAGTCTGATGCCGGGCGCGCGGTGTTCGTTACCTCGGGCATCGCCAGCAAGGCCACCGCCTATCTCGGCCCCTATGCTGCCTCCAAGGCCGCGCTGGACGCGCTGGTACGGGTATGGGCCGCCGAGACCGCGATCACGCCGATCAAGGTGAATCTGTTCAGCCCCGGCCCGATCCGCACCCGGATGCGCGCGCAGGTGTTTCCCGGCGAGGATCCGATGACGTTGGACACCGCCGAACAGGCCGCGGAATTCATCGTGCCGATGTGCGCGCCGGACTGGACCGAAAGCGGTAAGCTCTATCACTATCCCTCGCGCGCGCTGATGGCGTTTCGCGATCCGCTGGTCGCAACATCTGACTGAGCCTATTCCGATCGGCTGGTAATCAAGGCATCTTGCCGCCGTCCAGCACCGCCGTCACAATGCGACGTTCCGTCATGCCGTGTGTCGATCGGGAAAGGAATGCCGCCCATGGGTCGCCTGCTTGCTGTCGTGACCGCCCTCGCTTTCACCGGCATCGCCGGTCCCTCGTTCGCCGCCGACGTGTCCGGCACCTGGCTGCGCGACACCGGCGCCTCCAAGATCAAATTCAGCAAATGCGGCGGAGCGA
>JAFKKL010000125.1 GCA_017305595.1 Hyphomicrobiales bacterium
TGGAAACGGCGTTCTAATGCTTTATCTTTCTCAAAATACTTTTGGTATTCATTCAGTGTAGTAGCACCTATCGCTCTCAGTTCACCACGTGCCAATGCAGGCTTCAATATATTAGCCGCATCCATGGCACCTTCCATGGCGCCGGCGCCTATCAGCGTATGTATCTCATCTATAAAAAGAATGATCTCTCCATCGCTTTCTGATACTTCTTTTACTACAGCTTTCAGGCGTTCTTCAAATTCACCACGGTATTTGGCACCGGCCATTAATGCACCCATGTCCAGTGCATAAATGATTTTCGATTTCAGACTATCGGGTACATCTCCATTAATGATCCTGTGCGCCAGGCCTTCTACGATAGCTGTTTTACCAACACCGGGTTCACCTACCAATATTGGGTTGTTTTTGCTCCTGCGCGAAAGGATATGCAGTGTACGGCGTATCTCTTCATCACGGCCAATTACGGGGTCCAGTTTACCGTTGCGGGCAAGTTCATTCCCTGACCTTGCGGTCGCGAACGTCGTGGTTTCGTGCTGCTCACTCGACACAACGCCGGCAAATCCTCATCAGCCGAAATCGTGGAAATGCCGCTTGAAAACGCGGTTAAAGGCAGCTCGTCCTGCACGGCGATTGTGCCTTAGCGGCTTTTTCCGTCGCATGCTTTCGCCTTTGAGGGCAATGCGATGGATATTATGGATGATACGATCGAGGATGGCGTCGGGAAATGAGTCTTAGGGCATACTTCAATGCCGAGCCGTGCGAGCCGTCAAGATGGCGGCTGGAAAGTTCGTTAGCATCGCGAGCCGTAATTTGCTGGTCGTTTCCACGCCTGATGGCGTATTGACGATGTAGGCTGAGGTATCGAGTGTGATGTTGAAAGCGCTGCGGGGCCACTGCCGTCCGCGCTTAGTGATATCGGCAAAATGACGACCGACCGCAACGATCACGGCATCTTTCTCGTACTGTCGTGCATAGGCGATGATATGCTCACGGTCTGGACCTTCGACAATGAGGGGCTCGTACGTACCTTTGCTGAAGACATCGGGATATGCGCGGCGTGTATCGAGCAACGTCTTGGTCCACGCTAACTTGAGATGACCATTTGTCCAGTTTACGACCAGTCCGGACCAATCCTTCGGATCGACGGCATCAAGAACTGCGTGACGCACCGAGAAATCGACTGGTCGACGATTGTCGGGATCGACTAGAGACAAATCCCAAAACTCCGTTCCCTGATAAAAATCGGGCACACCTGGCAAGGTCGCTTTGAGGGTAAGCTGAACGATGGAATTGAGTGTACCAAGAAGCGAAAGCCGATCCGCGAACACTGCGATCGATTCTAGAAACGCCCGACTGGCCGGGTCGAGAATGCGATCGAGAAATTTTGTCAGTCCGCTTTCGTAGGCGGCGTTCGGGTTCAGCCAGCTCGTTTCCAGCTTGCTTTCGCGCGCCGCCTTGATGGCGTAAGCCTTGAAACGCTCGGGAAAAGACGGGTCCGGCTCGAGCGGCCAGGAACCGACGAGGCTTTGATAGAGCAGATACTCCATGGCGGGCGAAGGGCTGCGGCCGTCATGAAATCCCTGAAGGTGCTGGCGGTTGATGTTTTTCCATTGCTGGACGTGGGTTCTCCATTCGCCGGCGAGCGCGGGTAGCGCGGCGAGGCGCGCGCGCGCGTCCTCGCCTCGCTTTGTGTCGTGAGTGGCGGTGGTGGTCAGTCCGTGTGGAAACGTCTTTTGCCGCTTCGACAGCATGGTGTGGAATGATTCGGCAGAAAGACCCGTAGCGACGGGATCGCCTCCGACCTCGTTCAGCGCGAGCAGGCGCGGATAGCGATAGAAGGCAGTGTCCTCCAGCGATTTGGCCATCAGCGGGCCGGTGAATTGCTGGACTTTGAGCGCGAAGCGGCGGATGCGCGGTCTGCCTGTGGCGGCGCCTTTTATCTTGGCGAGATCCATCGTCAGAACGCTGCGCAAGAAGTCAAAAATGCTGTGTTCCGCGCCCAGCCAATGTGCCCGGGCATGCACGATGGTTTCGTCGATGAGGTTGCGATCGTTCGGGGAAGGCCCGTCGGTATCGATATAGGTGCGATAGACCGGGAAATGCAGGATGTAGAGTTCGAGAGCCTGTCGCAGGCTGTCGGCGGAGAAATCGCGCGTCGTATAGTGTCCGTTGGCGATGCGGATAAGCAGCCTCGCTAGCACCGTGAATTCGCTGGCCAGCAGGGTGTTCAGGACGCGCCGCTTCGATTCCAGAAGGACCGACGGAAAATCGGAGGTGATGCCGGTCGTGTGGCGTAGCGTGCCATCGAGGCTGTCGAGCCCGTCTGCGTCAACGAGAACGCGGGTGATCGTGTTCAGCCACTCATATCCCGTCGTGCCGTCAACGCCGGCGAAACGCGGCAGATCTTCTTTCTCGCCCAGTATTTTCTCGATCACCAGATAGAAGGGCGTTCGCGCATTTGCGCGGGCGGTGCGGATCAGGCGTTGCAGGCGCTCGCAGTATTGCGCGGGATCGCGGAGGCCGTCGATATGGTCGAGCCGCAGACCTTGGATCTTGTCTTCCGAGATCAGTCGCCTGATCAGGCGATGCGTTCTTTCGAAGGTCGCAAGATCCTCGACGCGAAGACACGCGAGGTCGTTGACGTCGAAGAACCTGCGATAGTTGATATCGCTGGCGGCAAGTCGCCAGTGAGCGAGCTTGTATTGCTGACGCTCGAGCAGGTGATGCAGCGCCAAGGTCTGCGCGGGCCGGCCCGGTCCAGCGCGATAGGCCTCAAGGCCTCGATCGATCGTCGTCCGTGCTTCGGCATGGCGTGATAGCTCCTCCTTGAGGAGCGGGGCCTCCGATCGGTTCGGCCGCCGCAAGCCCTTGTACCGTGCTGCGAGAGTCGTGAGTTGCTGCCCGGGAGCCGTATGGAGCGCGCCGGCTTCGGCAACGATCGTGCTCAGGATTTCGCTGTAGCGTTCCGGCGCGATCGGAAGCCTGTGTCCAAAGTACCAGGCCGAGAAACTGCCCGTTGCGGCATCGAAGCGAAGCTGGATATCTCCTTGCTCTAGCGCTTCGCCGTAGGTCGTGCCGAGAATCGGCAACAGCAACCCGCCGCGCGCGCGGAAGGACAGTAGATTCCAGTCGATGTCGAACGAGGACGCGAAGGGAGACGCGCGTCCCCATTCGAGGACATAGAGCCACCAGGGATTGTCAGCGAAATGCACGCCCATGTGGTTGGGAACGAAATCGAGGATCAGGCCGAGATTTTCGCGCTTCAGCGCCGCGCTAAACCTCTCGAATCCCTGTTCGCCGCCAAGTTCGGGATTGATGATGTTGTGGTCGACGACATCATAGCCGTGGGTGCTGCCACGTCGCGACTTCAGAAACGGCGATGCGTAGACATGGCTGATGCCGAGCTTGTTGAGATAGGGCGCAATCGCCCCCGCCGCATCGAATCCGAACGCGGCGGTCAATTGCAGACGATAGGTGGCGCGAGGGATTGCCGGCGGCATTTACCCGCCTCCCGCCGTCCAGACGACCGCCCAGGGCGTCATCGTGTCGCTGACGTGATGGCCCCAGATCACATCGCCGGACGATACCGAATCGTCGGGAAGGGGTATTGCCGTCTCGGAGAGATTGGCGAGCAATGCCAGCGATCCGCTCTTGCTGAGCCGCCAGCGGGCCGAAAGTAACCCCGCCGCGGAGATGTGGGCATCGTCGAATCTGGCGGCCGCCAGATGCGGAACGATGCGTGCCTTGCGAATAGCCAGCAGTCGCCGCACCAGCGACAGCCGTTCCCGACCCGCGGGCGAGGCGAGTTCGCGCCAGTCGAGGCGGGCGCTGTCGAATGTCGCCTCGCTTAACGGGTCGGGAATCTCGTCGCCATAGGTTGCGTAGGCCGCGCGAAATTCGCGGCGGCGCCCTTGGCGCACCGCTTCGGCAAGGTCACCCGCGAAATCGCAAAAAAAAGGGAAGGGCGCGCGCGAAGCCCATTCCTCGCCCATGAACAGCATCGGCGGCATCGGTGCGAGCAGGGTGATCGCCAAGGCCGCTTCCATTGCGGCAGGATTCGCGAGCGTTTCAAGCCTGTCGCCGAATGCGCGATTGCCGATTTGGTCGTGGTTTTGCAGGAACGACACGAAGGCCGTGGGCGGCAGATCCTGGGTCGGCTCGCCACGGCGCGCTCCGCCGCGGTGCTTCGAGTTCTCTCCCTGATAGACGAATCCGGAGCCGAGCGCGCGCGCGATAGCGCGATGGGGATCGGCGTAGTCCTGATAGTAGCCGGCCGTCTCGCCGGTCAGCATAACATGCCAAGCGTGATGATAGTCATCGTTCCACTGCGCGCGATAGCGTCCAGCCGGCGGCTCAGCCCTTGGATCGAGCAAGGTGGCGCGATTGTCGTCGTTCTCGAGAATGAGGTGGATCGTTCGCTGGGTCGCCGCGGCGAAACGTCCGACCTGTCGGCTCAACTCGGACGGGAGCGGCGGATTTCCCGGCTCGACAATGGCATGTACCGCGTCGAGGCGAAGGCCGTCAAATCTATAGTTGCTCAGCCATGAGAGCGCGTTCTCGATCGCGAACTGCCGCACCTCGGGGACGCGGTAGTCGATCGCGTTTCCCCATGGCGTCGCGGCGGGAGAAAAGAAAGCGGGCGCGTAGCAGCCCAGATAATTGCCTTCCGGACCGAAGTGATTGTAGACGACGTCGAGGAAAACCATCAGGCCGCGCAGATGGGCCTCGTCGATCAGGGTCTTTAAGTCGTCAGGCCGTCCATAGACGCCGGCCGGTGCATACCAGAGCACGCCGTCATAGCCCCAGTTGCGGCGGCCAGCAAAATCCGCCAGCGGCATCAGCTCCAGTGCCGTCATTCCGGTCGCTGCCAGATGATCGAGTCTCTCGATCATCGCGCGGTAGGTGCCTCTGGGCGTGAACGTGCCGACGTGGGCTTCAAGAACGACCGTCTCGTCCCATGGCCGTCCGCGCCAGTCGGTTGCGCGCCAGCGATAGCTGTCATGGTCGATCACTTCGCTCGGACCGAAAATGCCGTCGGGCTGATAATGAGACGCGGGATCCGGGACCTGCGTCTCGCCATCGATCCGAAATCGGTAGCGCGAGCCCGTCGTCGCGCTGGCCACTGTGGTGGTGAACCATCCATTGTTCGACCGCTGCATGTCATGAGGCGTATTCAGGAGCACCTCGACGCGCTTCGCGGCTGGCGCCCACAACCGGAATGTTACGCCGTCGCGTCCGAGCGTGGTGCCGAATGTCGAATCGATCATGTAGGTCTCAGCGAGTGGAAGCGCGGGCTCTGTATCAGGACAAGGAGCCAATGACTTTCACGAATGATGGTTCCCTGTCGGAGCGTGCGACCGTCATCTCTCGAAAGCCGTCCGCGCGAGCGCTCGGCATATTCTGCTGCCGATATACTATCGTTATCCGATCGTTATTTTGCCGGCGTCAATCGCTTCTCAAGAAAGGCCAGGACGCGAATTTCGTTGACGCTGAGTTTTGTGTAGCGACGTTTGAATCGTGCGCCCGGTTGCCTGCTGAACATTCTCACGAGATCGCCGGTCGCGTAGGCATCCAGAATCTCCGGATGCACGTAGCACTTGCGGCAAATGGCCGGCGTATTTCCGAGTTGCCTTGCGACCGCTCCGATCGCGGCCGTGACGTTGCGCTTCATCCGCGCGGGAGTGCTTTCAATGTCGCATTTCGCGAGAGCACTTGCGGCAAGGACCGTTCCGGCCCACGTCCTGAAGTCTTTGGCCGTGAAGTCGTCCTCCATGGCGGCCTTGATATACCCGTTCACATAGTCTGACCTGATCGTGCAGACGGAGCCGTCGTCGTCGATGTACTTGAAAAGATCGTGCCCGGGAATTTCCGCGCATCGTTTTACGACGCTGATGATCCGCTTGTCGCTGACCAGCAGATTCCAGCGCTTGCCGGACTTTCCGGTGAACTCGAACCGGAGAGCGCCGTTCTCGATAGCAACATGCCTGCGCCGCAAGGTGGTGAGCCCGAAGGACTTGTTGGTCGCCGCATACTCGGAATTTCCCACGCGGATGAGCGTCCTGTCCAGAAGGCAGGCCACCGTGGCCAGGACTTTCTGACGCGGCAGAGCTTCCCGCCTCATATCGGCGGCGATGCGACGCCGAAGCGTGGGAAGTTTCGCCGCGAATTGCAAAATGCGTTCGTACTTGGTTTGATCGCGCAGCTCGCGCCATTTCGGATGATAGCGATACTGTTTGCGTCCGCGGGCATCGAGGCCCGTGGCCTGGATATGTCCGTTCGGCGCCGGACAGATCCATACGGAATCATAGGCGGGCGGAATACCGATCGCCTTGATTCGCTTGACGACATTCGGATCGGTTATCCGCTTGCCGCTTCTGTCGTGGTAAGTGAAGGATGTTCCGGTGCGTTTGCGTTTGTAGCCACACGAAGTATCGCTGACGTAGCACAAACCTTCTTTCGCGAGCGCGGCAGTAACGTCCGCCGCCTTTTCCGAATGATCCTGGGTCTTTTCCTGCCGAAACATGCCTCGTGCACTCGCCTGGGCCAGCGCCAGATTGAACATATTCAGAGCTTGAAAGTTCCAGACGCCCCGTGCTGGGCGACGTCGTTCCACCCCTGGGTTGACCTGTTCTCCTGACAGGACTTCAAGTTTGACGGTGCCGACGCCGTCGAGACTTGGCCTCCGGGCGCGCGCGTTCAATCCAGCCTGTTGTGCTTGCGAGAATCCGTCGCGAACGATTCAGGTCCTCTCGCTTTCTCCGCTATCGACGTCCTGAGCGCGGTAGAGAGCGAAATCGCCGCGTAGGGCTTTTGCAGAAGTGAAAAGCCATGATGCGCGTTCTCCACAAGAACATGGCTGTAGCCGCTTGCTAAAACCACCGGCAGGTTCGGGTGCGAGCTTCGAAGGCTCTTGGCGAGGTCAATCCCGCTCATGCCGGGCATGACGACATCCGACAGGACCGCGTCGAAACCGTCAGGTCTGTTAGTGATTAATGTCAGCGCCTCGTTTGCGGTCGTGGCCAAGGTAACGCGATAGCCGATTTCGCTCAGAAGTTCGGAAGAGATTTCTCCGATCTCGGCGTTATCTTCGACAAGCAGGATATGGTATTGTCGGCCGTCTGTCTGGCGATACGACAGGATCTGGTCTCGATCTGAAGCAGGTTGCTTCTCCGCGGCCTCCGGCAGGTAGATAGTGAATGTCGCGCCGGCACCAGCCGCGCTGGTCAATTTGATATCGCCGCCCGACTGCTTCGTGAAACCGAACACCTGACTGAGACCCAGCCCGGTTCCTTTTCCAACCTCCTTGGTCGTGAAGAAAGGTTCGAAAATAATTTGCTGTTTATCCGGAGGGATTCCAATGCCCGTGTCGGTGACGCTGATTGTGACGAACCGCCCGGCTCGTGATGATTGTCCGCGCAGAGAGGGGATATGATCGGCTTTTCCAACGTGGATCGTCAGCTCGCCGTTGCCATCCATGGCATCCCGACCATTGACGGCGAGGTTGATGATTGCGGTTTCGAACTGGGCAATATCGGCGATGGCAAGATAGTCGTCGTCTTCGATCTTGACGTTGGCTTTGACGCAATTTCCGACGAGTGGACGTATGAGTTGCACGATGCCAAGGACGGTTTCTCCGACCTGGAATACCTGAGGCGTCAGCGGCTGACGGCGCGCAAACGCCAGCAATTGGCTTGTCAGCTTTGAAGCGCGCTCGATCGTCTCAGTAATGGTGTTGATGTATCGATCTCGTCGGTCTTCCGGGAGGCCCGGCCGACGGAGCAGATCGGTCGCCGACCGGATGATCGTCAGAATATTGTTGAAGTCGTGAGCGACTCCGCCCGTGAGCTGGCCGACCGCCTCCATCTTCTGGGACTGACGCAACGCCTCCTCGGAGCGGCGTCGATCGGTTACGTCGACGGCCTCGACCACGACTCCCGAAATTGCGCCGTCCGGATCAGAGATGGGGCGCAACGACATATCGAAATCACGCTGGCCTGCCGGAAGTTGCAGGTTGAGTTCGCAGCGGGCGATATCTCCGGCGATGGCGGCGGAAAACGCATTTCGAATAATATCGGCGGCGCCGGGCGTTGCGGCGACCCATCGCGACTTCCAAAATACCTGGCCGACGACGTCCATCGTGTCGGATTGAATTCCGGCCAGCGCCATGTTGTTGGCATAGGCGATTGCGCCATTCACATCCAGCAGAGCCTGATACTGATTGCTCGTCTCAAGGATAGCACGAAGGCGGGATTCGCTCGCCTCGAGCCGGGCGGTGCGCTCCCGAATGCGCTGCTCCAGGTTTTCGTTCAGTCGCCGCAGTTCCTGTTCGGCCTGCTTCGAGGCGGTGACATCGTGCGCGACGCCAATGAAGCCGATATGATTGCCGGCCGGATCCCAGCGCGGCTGGGATTCCGAACGCAACCATCTCCATTCCCCGTCGGCCCGGCGATAGCGCGCCTCGAGGACGAACGGTTCAAGGGAGGCTTCGCCGGCAACCTGTTCGCGGAGAATGCGTGGCAGATCTTCGGGATGAAGCACCTTGCGCCAGTCGAACACCAAGGAGTCCTCATAGGGCAAGCCGAGGAAATCTTGATAGGATTGATTGACGAATGCGCGCTCGCGATTGAGCTTCGTGACCCAAATGGGGACCGGCGCGCTATTGGCGATTAATCGAAAGCGTTCTTCGCTTTCTCGAAGGCGTTCCTGCGCCAGCATGCGTTCGGTAATGTCGATGTGAGCGCCAACCAGTCTGAGCGGCTGTCCCTGACTGTCGCGCTCGATTTGCGCGGTGACCCCAATCCAGCGCACCTCGCCATCGTTCTGGCGAACGATGCGATACTCCGCTGAGTAGTCCTCGCCTGATCCTTCGAGTGCCGATAAAAAATGCGCCAATGCTTGAGGGCGGTCGTCGGGATGAATTCGGGCCAGCCACTGCTCATGCGTTTCATTGGCGGCTTCGGAAGGGAGGCCATGGATGAGAAGGTACTCGGGCGAGCGACGGTTTCTGAATCCGTCGCGGAAGTCGACTTCGACGCCGCCGACGCGGCCAATTCGCTGGATCCTGGCGAGTTCGGCTTCTCGCTCCCGAAGCGCTTGAAAGGCCTCGTCGCGCTGCCGCGCAATTTCCTCTACGGAAGTGCCGGATTGCTGGACGTCTTCGTGTTGGAGCGAGTTTTTCCCACTGCATGGAGGCATTTCCAGGCTCATGAACTGAGTTACTCGTATCCAGGACGTTAATTTTCTTAGAAATGCTGGGACGGACGAAATAAGCGGCCAAATAGAAATCGTGCTCCCGAGGAGGGAATAGTTCTCCTAATTGCGCAGTCTTGCGAAAGTTCCATTGGTTTGTGCCGGGACGAACGCGCCATTGTGTAGTACGCGGCGTGGGTTCGCAGTGATCTAGGTCTGAACGCCTTCTTCCCATTCAGCGGATAGCGGGGCGTCGATTTCGCACACAATTCCGGTTGGGTCGTAATTGATTTGAACCTTGCCTTGGAGTTCGCCGGCCAGCACGCGCTCGATCAACTGCGAACCGAATCCTTTTCGGCTCGGTGACCTCACTTCCGGGCCATTTCGCTCCTGCCAAAAGAAGGTGAGTCCGGGGGAGTCTCCGTGCTTGATGCTCCACTTGATGATGACTCTGCCGGTGGGGACCGAAAGCGCGCCGTACTTGGCGGCGTTGGTCGCCAATTCATGGAGCGCCAATGTGAGAGCCAAAGCGGATTTCGGCGAAAGCCGCAGGTCTGGCCCGTCTATTTCAAATCGCTGGCGTCCGTGCATAGTCAAGAGTTGCGCGATGACGTCCTTCAGCTCTGCGCTATCCCAGTTCTCCCGGGTGATCAGGTCGTGACCGTTCGACAACGCCAGCAGACGCGCCTCGAATTTCCGGAAATCGTCGCTCTCGCTTTCGTGGCCGCGAAAACTCTGTCGCGCGATCGCCAGCACAGTCGAGAGATTGTTCTTCAGCCTATGCTTCATCTCGCGCAGCAGCGTGGCGTGAAGCCGTTCGGCCGCCTTGCGCTCGGTGATGTCGCGGGCGATTTTTGAGGCGCCGATGATGCGGCCATCGTTGTTTCTGATCGGCGAAATTGTCAGGGAAAAATCGGCCAGGCTGCCGTCTTTCCGTCGGCGAATTGTCTCAAAATGGTCGACACGCTCACCCCTGCGAAGTCGTGCCAGAATATCGAGTTCTTCATCCAACCGATCTTCAGGGATCAGGATCGTGATTGGCTTGCCGACAACCTCATGAGCCGAGTAGCCGAACAGCCGTTCCGCCCCGATATTCCAACTGGTGATGATGCCATCGAGATTCTTGCTGACGATCGCATCGTCGGACGATTCGACGATCGCAGCGAGGCGCGCGCTCGCCAGCTCCGCTCGTTTGCGGTCACTGATGTCAACTGCAACGCCCGGCATCCGCCAGGGCGTTCCGGCCTCATCGTAGAGGCACTGGCCGTGGACCTCGAGCCAGTGGATTGTCCCGTCGCGGCTGACCACGCGGTATTCGAGGATGCATTTTTCTCCCGTCATGACCGCTTGCTGAATGGCTTCGCTCACCCGCTCGACGTCGTCCGGATGAATGGCCGTGAGATAGTCGGCGAGGGGAGCGCCGCTCTCGCCTTTTTGCGGGTCCAGCGAGAACATCGTTGCAAAGCGGGCATCCGAGTAGACGGTGTCGGTGCGGAGGTCGGTATCGAACGTCCCGATCATGCCGGCAGCCTGGAGAGCGTAGGAGAGGCGTTCTTCCGTCCTCGCCAATGCCTGTTCGGCGGCAATCCGCTGTGTTGTTTCCTCGACGATGCACAGGACGCCATCGACGGCGCCGGACGGGTCGTGGACCGGTGAATAGGAAATGTCGAAGTAAACAGTTTCCGGGTAACCGCGTCGCTCGATATAGAAAGGGCGATCCTTGGCGGACACCGTTTCGCCGGTGATCAGGACTTGCTTCAGCAACGGTTCAAGATCGTTCCACAACTCGGACCAGTTTTCCCGCGCCGGCCGTCCGAGCGCCCTTGGATGCTTGTCGCCGATCGTGGGCCTGTAGGTGTCGTTGTACAGGGCCACGAAGTCCGGTCCCCAAAACAGCACGATCTGTACTTTTGCGGGCAACATAAGCCCGACGGCCGACTTCAGATGCGGGGGCCATTCCGCGATCGACCCCAGGCTGGTTCTGGACCAATCAAGTGCACGGATGAGTTCTCCCATCTCGCCACCGCGAAATGGAAAGGTTTCTGGGTCTCTCGGCTTCTGGTCATTCACGGCTTGCAAAGGTCTCAATTGGATGGCGGCAACTTTACATGACTACCGCCAGAATGAAACGACGAAGCGGGGCTGTTGAGCTTTTCCAGGTCGGGCGTCACACGCGTTTGGGGAACGAGATCATCCCGAAAGCTTTAGATTGGGGGTGGCAGCGATCTCGCCGTTGCGAGATAGCGACGCGTTGTCGGCGAAGCCCGCCATCACCTCGTTCCGGAAATCGGATGCCCCTCGATGGCGAGGAGAACGACATGCAGAGCAAGCTTTTGAATGACAGCAACGGACAGCGGACGTTTGCCGTCATTCTTGAAACCGGCGATGAAGTGCAGGACTGCATGAAGACGTTCATCGAGGCGGAAGGCATTCGGGCCGCGCAACTCACCGCGATCGGTGCGTTCAGCGACGTCGAATTGCTGTACTTCGATTGGAAAGCAAAAAAGTATCACAATAGCGCCATTGTCGAGCAGGTGGAGGTTGCGTCGCTGATCGGTGACGTCGCGGAATCTCCCTCGGGCGAACCGGCGCTGCATATCCACGTGGTCGTCGGACGGCGGGACTGCACGGCCTTGGCCGGCCATCTCGGCCAAGCCCACGTGCGGCCGACGCTGGAAGTTTTGCTCATCGAGAGCCCAACATATCTGCGCAAAAGGCTGGACAAGGAGTCCGGACTTTCTCTCATTCGCATGGACACCTGAACGATATCATCGGCGCGGAGGCTTTCGGGAACAGGTTGGCGATCCGAACGTTCCGATTCAGGAGCAGCGGCGGCAAGCCTTTGTCCATGCGATCCCGAGGAGATTCAGATGCCGACATGCGAAACCTGCGGCAATGACTATGACAAGGCCTTTCAGGTCACGATGAATGGTCAGGCCCATACGTTCGACAGCTTCGAATGCGCGATCCACGCACTGGCGCCGACATGCAAGCATTGCGGGACACGGATCGTCGGGCATGGCCTGGAGCAGAAGGGTGTGTTCTATTGCTGCGACCACTGCGCGTCCAAGGACGGCGTCTCCGGACTCCGTGACCGGGTCTGAGCGTACGAAAGATTGGGCTATCAGCCGCAAAAGCGATATCACGGCCGATAGCGCGTAGTCATAGCAGCTGCTTCAAGCGGAGTGCGTCGGCGGGAGCTGCGCTTTTCTGATCGTTGTCGAAATAGGCATAGACATCGAATCCGCGCCGCTTCCATGTCAGAAAGTCGGCGGCCCAGTCGCGCAACGTCTGCGGGCTATAGTGGCCCTTGTAACGCCCGCCCGGCCCATGCCCGCGGACGTAGACGAAATCTCCCGTGCGCTCCCATGGCGATGGCGCGTCGTGATGGTCTGAAATGCACAGCGCGATATTGCGGTCGGCCAGCAGCCGCATCGTCTGCGGCGTGTACCAGCTTGGATGACGAAATTCGAACGTATATCGCCACTTCCGGCGAAGAAGCTTGAGGAAGCGGGCCAGCCGCTCATGATCCGCTTTCATGTTCGGCGGCAGTTGAAACTGCACGGGGCCGGTTTTCCCGTCGAGCAGGGATAGGCGTTGCTCAAGCAGCTTCACGCTGTCGGCGGATGTGTCCGACAGGCGTTTCCAATGGGTGATGAAGCGGGAAGCCTTCCAGGCGAAGACAAAATCGTCTCCGGTATGGTCGCGCCAGGATTCCACTGCATGCGCAGTTGGGGTGCGGTAGAACACGCCGTTGAGTTCGGTGGTCTCGAATTGGGATGCGTAGTAGGGGAGCTGGTGTTTCACCATCAATCCGGATGGAAAGAACGGACCGCACCATGATTCGTAATTCCAGCCCGACGTGCCGATGCGAATTCTCGCCATCGCGACTGTCTCCGCTATTTCGGCTCCGGGTCGATCAGGCCTGCGGAGGGTGACTGATATCGTCCCGCGCGATGCAGCAGCACCGCGTTGCCGAGCGCATGCGCGGCATTCAGCACTTCCTCCCGAAAGGCTTTGTCTTCGTCGAGGTCCTGGTGGGACGTTGCATAAGGCTCCATGTAGCCGACATAGCCATCCAGCTCGGCGGTTCGGCTCACCCCGATCAGCGACATGTCGGTGAGCCAGTCGGTCAACGACCGGCGCAAGGTTTCGGCACCGGCGCTGTCGCCGTGCACCACAACCGAGAAGTGGCGGCCGGCCAGGTGTCGCGGATAGGGCCAGCCGCGCAACTCCAAAGCCTTCGCTTCGGCGGCCCTCTTGCCGTGGGTCGAAGATGGATCGGGATTGCCGCCATCGGCGCACACCAGCCGATCGATCATGGCCTTCAAAACGGTCGGCGCCTGATACCAATGCACCGGCGTGACGATCATGACGCCGTGCGCGGCGATCCAGAGCGGGTAGATCTCGTTCATCATGTCGTCGGTCTGGCCGAGCGAGTAGTTCGGATAACAACTGCAAGGCCAATGACACAGCGCCATCGACGTCGAGACGCAGGCTTTGCAGGGATGGATCGTCTTACCGAATTCCGATGTCAGACGGCTGAGGTCAAGAACATCGGCTGCCAGCTTCATGTCGCGAAAGACCGCGACGGCCCACTCGACCATGCGCCATGTCTTCGACATTTCGCCCGGGCAAGTATGCTCGCTTCTTGGCGAGCCGTTAATGATCAGGACGCGCGGCGTCTCGTTCGGATCGTCATGGCGCGATTGAGCTTTATGGATTTCATCCCGAGCCGCCAGCCAATCGAGCGCGATCTCGTAATCGGGATCGGAGAAACCTGGTCCGGCCTTTCGTGTCAAAGGTGACTTGCGCGAATGATGGTAGCCGTCCCACGCGGCATCGATCAGGGTTTGCAGGCTGTCGCTCAGATTCGAAAACGCGGGATCGCGGAACCGATCGCGGAAGCGTCGCTCGAATTCGTCCTTCGTCAAGGTGACGGTTGGCATTCCCTTGCGAATATCGAGATCCGCCATTGTTGATCATACTCTCAGCTTGTTCGTGTCAGTTTATCCAGCGTGATCGGAAGATCGCGCACGCGTACGCCCGTCGCGTGATAAACGGCATTGGCAATCGCGGCCGGGACGCCGACGATGCCGATTTCGCCTAGTCCCTTGATCCCCATCGGGTTGACGAAGTCGTCCTGCTCATTGACGAAAATGACATCGATGTCGTGAACGTCGGCATTCACGGGGACATGATACTCGGCGATATTGGCGTTCATCATCCGGCCGAGGTGCGGATCGACCAGCGTTTCCTCGTGCAGCGCCATGCCGAGCCCCCATACAATGCCGCCCATAATCTGGCTGCGCGCGGTCTTGAGGTTGAGAATGCGGCCGGCTGCGACGGCGCTGACGATGCGGGTGGCGCGGATGAGGCCGATATCCTCGTCGACCCTCACCTCCGCGAAGACCGCCGAATGGGTGTTGTGCGCGTGGGCCTCGTCCTTGGCGAATGTGGTCTGCTCTTCGCGTTCGATCCGGTCGATCGACGCCACGCGCATCACGTCGGCGATCGCGATGGCGTCCCGGCCGTTGGCGCGCGATGTGATCGCGCCGTCGGCCAGCACCACGTCCTCATGGCTTAGTTCTTCGAATGGCGTGCCGGAAACGCGCTGCGCCAGTTTCAGAAGATCGTCGCGGATGGCCTTGCCGGTGGTAACGATCCCGTTGCACACCGAGGCTGCCATCCACGATCCGCCTTCCACCGGCGACTGCGGTAGCGTGGAATCGCCGAGCTTGATCGAGATCGCCTCGATCGGAAGGCCGAGCACGTCGGCGGCCACCTGCGCCATGATGGTATAGGTGCCGGTGCCGATATCGGCGGTGGCGCATGATACCTCGGCGTGACCGTTCGATGAGAGAGCGATGCGGACGGTGATCGGCATCTGCATGGCGTCCCACACGCCGGTCGCCATCCCCCAGCCGATTAATTCGTGACCGTCCCGCATCGAGCGGGGTGCGGGGTCGCGCCGGACCCAGCCAAAAGCTTCCGCGCCCCGGCGGTAGCATTCGCGCAAATTTTTGCTGCTGTAGGGGAGGCCCTTGTTTTGATCGCGATCGGAATAACAGGCCAGCCGCAGCTCGATCGGGTCCATCTTGAGCGCGACCGCCAGTTCATCCATCGCCGCTTCCAGCGCATAGACGCCGGTTGCGGCGCTCGGCGCCCGCATGTCGCAACTGGTGGGAAGATCGAGACGGGCGAGCTTGTGTTCGTAATTGGCCGTCCCGCTCCGATAGAGCAGGCCCGACCAGGTGGTTTCGTTGCGATGGAAGTCCTCGTACCGGGACGTCGACGTCACCGCATCGTGGGTGATCGCATTCAGGGTCCCGTCCGTCTTTGCTCCAAGCTGGATGCGCTGGAGCATCGCCGGCCGGTAGCCGACCGCATACATCTGCTGGCGCGTTAGCACGACGCGGACCGAACGGTGAACCGCCCGGGCAGCCAGCACGGCAAGGACTGCCTGACATGCGGGGCGCAATGCCGATCCGAACGCGCCGCCCACGTAAGGCGACACGACGCGGATGTCATCGGGAGCGCATTCGAACACCCGGCACAGGTATCCATGAACGTTCTGCACGCCCTGGGTCTTGTCGTAGACCGTGAGCTTTCCATCGCTCCAGATGACGGTGGTCCCGAATAGCACCATCGGATTGTGGTGCTCGATCGGGAGGACATAGTCGGCCTGATGACGGACCTCCGAAGCCGCGGAGGCGCCTGCG
>JAFKKL010000216.1 GCA_017305595.1 Hyphomicrobiales bacterium
GCGCCAGCCTCAGCATGGAGGCTACCGGCTTCAGCACGGCAATCTTTTCGAACAGGCCGGCAAACGGCCTTCCGACCTTCGCCAGTTTCAGCGCGGCGCGGAATCGCGACGGGTAAGGCAGCACGAAGGCGAGCAGGGCGCGCATGATCCGGTCCGGCAGCGGACGCGTATATGTCTGCTCGATATGGGCACGGGCATGGTCGACCAGATGCATGTAGTTCACGCCGGAGGGACAGGTGGTCATGCAGGCGAGGCACGACAGGCAACGATCGACATGCTTGACCACGTCGGCGGTCGGCGGTTCATTCTTCTCAAGCATCTGCTTGATCAGGTAGATGCGGCCGCGCGGGCTATCGAGTTCGTCGCCAAGCAACACATAGGTCGGACAGGTCGCGGTGCAGAAGCCGCAATGAACGCAGGCCCGCAGGATCTTGTCGGCTTCGGCGATATCGGGATCGGCCAGTTGGGCCAGCGTGAATTCGGTTCTCATGGCGTCGTCCCGCGCGTCATCCGCCCACGGTTGAGGATATTCTTCGGATCGAAGCTGTGCTTGACCCGCTGGGTCAGCGCGGCGACGCCGCTTTGCAGCGGATGAAACACGTCAACCGCGCTGCGCAACGATTCCGGTGCGCGCACCAGGGTGGCATGTCCACCGGCGGCTTCGGCGCGGCCACGCACCAGTGCCGCATGGGCATCGGAGTCCGGCGGCAACGCCGCCCAGATCAAACCGCCACCCCAGTCGTAGAGGACATCGCCGCCGGTATCGCCGGCCAGTCCCTGCCCGAGCTTCCCGCCCGACGCCGGCGGACAAACAATCCGCCACACCGGCCGCCCGCCAAATGCTCCATCGGCGGCAAACGGCGTGACATCACGTACCAGTGGCCAAAGACCGGCGGACACATCGTTGTCGACCACGTCCGCCGCACCGTAGGTTGCCAGCGCCGCGGTCAACGAACCGGCGCGATGTTTCACTGAAGCCGCGATACCCTCGAGCCGCAACAAGGTCAGCGCCTTGCCGCTAGCGACCTCCGCCAGTCGTGTATCAGTATCGCACAGCACTGAGGCCGGAAGATGCGCAGCACCCGAGACGTCGTAGGGTGATCCCAGCGCCGCCGTCATCGCCCGCACCGCCGTCTCATCATCAAGGCCGTGCAACACAAGGGTGTGCTGGCTCTCGGGTCGCGGCATCACCTTCAACGTCACTTCGGTCATCACCGCCAGTGTGCCCCACGATCCGCACAGCAGCTTGCAGAGGTCGTAACCGGTAACATTCTTCACCACCTTGCCGCCGGTCTTGAAGGTTTCGCCGAAACCGGACACGGCGTGTGCGCCCAGCAAATGGTCGCGCGCACCGCCATCCTTCACCCGGCGCGGCCCGGCGAACCCGGTCGCCAGCATCCCGCCGATGGTGCCGGCATCATGGCCGGTTCCAAGCAGCTTCGCTGGATTCATCGGCTCGAACGCGAAGTGCTGGTTCTTGGAATCGATCAGCGACAACACATCCGCCAGCGGCGCGCCGGCACCGACCGTCAGCAGCAATTCGTTCGGCTCGTAGGAGACGATCGCATCGAGCGCCGATATGTCGAGCACGGCATTGGTGGCCAGCGCGTGACCGATGCTGCGCTTGCTGCCGTGGCCGAGAATTTCGAGCGGCTGCTCGTTGGCGAGGGCGGCCTGCACCACCTGCTCAACATCGGCCGCATCACGTACTTTGAGAATATCCACCAATCGCCTGCCTGAAATCTCTTGCTCTGAAGCGTTTCTTCACGCGTACCGGATGCCGCTTCGCTCTAAAACCGCGGAAGTTCGGGAAACGCCAACCTGCCGGCATGGACGTGGACGCGGCCAAGCTCGGCGCAGCGATGCAAGGTCGGAAACACCTTGCCGGGGTTCAACAGTCCCTGCGAGTCGAACGCGCATTTCAGGCGCTGCTGCTGGGCGAGATCGATGTCGCTGAACATTTCCGGCATCAGGTCGCGCTTCTCCACGCCGACGCCGTGCTCGCCGGTGAGAACGCCGCCGAGTTCGACGCAAGTACGCAGGATGTCCGCGCCGAATGCTTCGGCGCGATCCATCTCGCCCGGCAGGTTCGCATCGAACAGGATCAGCGGATGCAGATTGCCGTCGCCGGCATGGAACACGTTGGCACAGCGCAACTGATACTTCTCGGAGAGTTCGCGGATACGCGTCAGCGCCTCCGCCAGACGGCCACGCGGAATGGTGCCGTCCATGCAGATATAATCCGGCGAAATCCGTCCGACCGCCGGAAACGCCGCCTTGCGCCCGGCCCAGAACAGCAACCGCTCCTCTTCGGAGTTCGATATCTGGCAGGTGGTCTGGCCGCATTCGCGCGCGATGGCGTC
>JAFKKL010000126.1 GCA_017305595.1 Hyphomicrobiales bacterium
CGCCCACGTGCCGGTTGGCCCGGCCGGTGGTCACGACCATGTAGTCCGTCACGGAGGATTTGCCGCGCAGGTCGATGCTGACAGTCTCTTCCGCCTTCATGTCGTCGAGGCGATCGAGAATGAGTTTCAGGGATTGTTCGACATCAGGCCGCGCCTTCAACACCGCGGCGGGCGCTGACGATATCCGCTTCTTGGGCGAGGCGGATGAGGACAGGACAGATACGGTCAGGGACCATTTCCTTTCGCTGTGTCGGGCGGCCGAATCTCGAACGCCCGGTTTGATATACTACGCATGTGGGACGGGTGGTTTCAATATTCCAGTCGTCGCAGCCAATTGATTCCAGTCATGGTTTCCAGTGCCGATCACTTCCAGGTGCCGTCCGGGTTCCGGAGCTTGGTCGACGACAGGCTGAGTTTCATGCCGGTGAGGAATGTCCAGGCTGGAGGCTTGGCGTCGGCGAGCTGCCGTGCCTCGTTTTCAGGCAGTCGGTCGCGCGCAAGCGCCAGCGCGGCCGGTGCTGCGAGGGCGCGAAAGCTCTGCGGCGGACGGTCGATCACGGCGATCGGCACCTGCGCGGCGACGCCTTGCCAGTCGTCCCAACGATGGAATTGCGCGAGGTTGTCGGCGCCCATGATCCAGACGAAGCGCGCGCCGGCACAGCGGCGGCGGAGATAGCTGATGGTATCGACGGTATAGCGTGTGCCGATGACAGCTTCGAGACAGGTGACGTCGATGCGCGGGTCGCGCGCGATCTCGCGGGCAGCGGCGGCGCGCGCTTCAATGTCGTTCATGCCGTAGCCGTTCTTCAGCGGATTGCCCGGCGAAACCAGCCACCAGACGCGGTCGAGTTGCAGCCGCTTCATCGCGAACAGGCTGATGGCGCGATGCGCCTCGTGCGGCGGGTTGAACGAGCCGCCAAGCAGCCCGATGCGTAGTCCGTTGGTGTGATACGGAATCACTTGCGACGGCGCGACGGACGGCTTTGCCAATTCAGTCTCCGCGCGCCGGCCAACGAATGATCACGGTCGCGTTTGTCCGGTGCCGTGAACGCGATATTTGAACGTCGTCAGTTGTTCGGCACCGACCGGGCCGCGCGCGTGGAATTTTCCGGTGGCGATACCGATCTCAGCGCCGAAGCCGAACTCGCCGCCATCGGCGAACTGCGTCGAGGCGTTGTGCAGCACGATCGCGGCATCGACCTCGTTGAGGAATTTCGAGGCGGCCGCCGTATCCTCGGTGACGATGGCTTCGGTATGATGCGAACCGTGCTTCCCGATGTGTGCGATCGCATCGTCGACGTTGTCGACCAGCTTCGCGGCGATGATGGCGTCTTCGTATTCGGTGTCCCAATCCGCATCGGCCACGGGCTTCACGCGGGTATCCGCCTGCTGGATCGCCGCATCGCCGCGCACTTCGCAGCCGGATTCAAGCAGCATTTCCACCAGCGGCTTGAGATGCGTCGGTGCGGCGGCGCGTTCGATTAGCAGCGTTTCGGCCGCGCCGCAGACACCGGGGCGGCGCATCTTGGCGTTGAGTACGATCGACTTTGCCATGTCGAGTTTCGCGGCATGGTCGACATAGACGTGATTGATGCCTTCAAGATGCGCGAACACCGGCACGCGCGCTTCCGCCTCGACGCGCGCGACCAGGCTCTTGCCGCCGCGCGGCACGATCAGATCGATGCCGCCGTTCAGTCCCGTAAGTAACAAGCCGACGGCCGCGCGGTCGCGCGTCGGCACCAGCGCGATCGCGGCTTCGGGCAAGCCCGTTTCGCGCAGGCCCTGCACGAGGCACGCATGAATCGCGCGGCACGAACGAAAACTGTCGGAGCCGCCGCGCAGGATCACCGCGTTGCCGGACTTGAGACACAGCGCGCCGGCATCGGCGCAGACATTGGGACGGCTCTCGAAGATCACGGCGATAACGCCGAGCGGCACGCGCACGCGTTCGATGGTCATGCCGTTGGGGCGCTGCCAGCGTTCGGTGACGGCGCCGACCGGATCGGTGATGCCGCGAACGACAGCAAGACCATCGGCCATCGCGGCGACGCGCGCTTCGGTCAGCGTGAGACGATCGACGAAGGCGGATGTCGCGCCGTTCGCGCGCGCTTCCGCAACGTCTTCGGCGTTGGCCTTGAGGATGTCGGCGCAATTGGCGCGGATCGCTCGCTCCATTGCCTCCAGTGCGCGGTTCTTCTGCTCGCCCGGCGCGAGCGCAAGCACCTTGGCGGCGGCGCGCGCGTCTTGTGCGAGCCGGGTCATCAGGGTGGCGAGGTCGCTGTCGTTGTCGACGGCTTTCAGAGGGGCGGTCATGGCGGTTCCCTAGCACAGCTATCCCCGGTCCGCGAGGGTCGGGACTCTTGCGGCGATACGGTGGCGCAAATGTGTTGACGCCAAGCGGCCGGCGCAAGGCGGATTGGGTGTTCTGAAGGTCAGTCGAACCGGCGTTTAGGCCGGCCCGGCTCCGACCACCAGGTCGTCGCGGTGGATCATCTCGGCGCGGCCATGGATGCCGAGGATGCGCGCGGCGTCCGACGATGAGTGGCCCTTGATCCGGTCGGCGTTCTCGGCGTCGTAGGCGACGAGGCCGCGGCCGATCTCATGGGTGTCGGGGCCGCGTACCACCACGGCGTCGCCGCGGGCGAACTGGCCTTCGACCCGGATCACGCCGGCCGGCAGCAGGCTGGCGCCGCCGCGCAGCGCGGCAACGGCGCCGGCGTCGATGACCAAGGTGCCCTTCGGCTCCAACGATCCGGCGATCCAGCGTTTTCGCGCGGTGACGGGGTTCGCCGGCGTCAGGAACCAGGTGCAGCGGCCGCCGTCGGCGATCGCCTGCAACGGATGCGCGATCTTGCCTGAGGCGATCAGCATATGCGTGCCGGCGGTGGTGGCGATCTTGGCGGCCTCGATCTTGGTGGTCATGCCGCCGCGCGACAGTTCGGATTCCGCCGCGCCCGCCATCGCCTCGATCTCGGCGGACACCGATTCCACCACCGGGATCAGCTTGGCGTTGGGGTTGGCGCCGGGCGGGGCGTCGTAGAGGCCGTCGATGTCCGACAGCAGGATCAGCAGATCGGCGCTGGCCATGGTGGCGACGCGCGCGGCGAGGCGGTCGTTGTCGCCGTAGCGGATTTCATTGGTGGCGACGGTGTCGTTCTCGTTGATGACGGGAATGGCACGCCACTCCAGAAGCTTCGCCATGGTCGAGCGGGCGTTGAGGTAGCGGCGGCGCTCCTCGGTATCCTGCAAGGTAACGAGGATCTGGCCCGCATCGATGCCGTGAGCGGCCAGCACCTTCGACCACAGCCGCGCCAGCGCTATCTGGCCGACGGCGGCCGCGCCCTGGCTCTCCTCCAGCTTCAGCGGCCCGCGTGGCAGCTTCAACTTCGAACGGCCCAGCGCGATGGAGCCGGATGACACCACCAGAATGTCGCGGCCCTCGGCGTGCAGCTTGGCGAGATCGGCCGCCAGCGCTTCCAGCCACGTCTCTTTCACCGCGCCGGCGGCGGCGTCGATCAGCAGGGATGAGCCGACCTTGACGACGATGCGGCGAAAATTTTTCAGCTCGGGACGGGTCATGACGGTATTTGGTGACGGCGATGCGTGGAACGGAGCCGTTCAATGTTCTCTCGCGGCGATTTCGTCAAGGGAACCAATGCGCCGGGCGGTGCGATTTGGCCATTTGCATCGCGTTTTAATGAAAGTTTGCGTCGCTCGGAACGTAACCGACGTGAATCCGTTTCGGCGCGAGGTGGATCGGCCGTCGCTTTTCGGCGCCGATCGACTTAAAACGGACAACGGATGGCGTGGCGCACGCCGGCGGATGGCGTGAGAGATTTCTCGAAGCGTGTCCCGGTGTGGCGCGGTTGGGGAGATTGATTGCATGCGGGTGAAGTCGCCCCGAGTCCGCTTCTGGGGAAGCGTCCTGCTGAGCGGCCTCGCACTACAATTGATGGGCACCACGTTCGCGGGCGCTGCCGGCGATGGCGCGGGCCATCCGTCTGAAGCGATCTTCATCCTGCAAATCATCTTGCTGATCGCCGTCGGCCGCGGGCTTGGCGAAATCATGCAACGGCTCGGTCAGCCGTCGGTGATGGGTGAATTGCTGGCGGGCGTCGTGCTCGGGCCGTCGATCTTCGGCGCGTTCTGGCCGGATGCGCAACACCTGATCTTTCCGGCCAATGGCGAACAGAAGGCGCTGATCAACGGCATCGCGCAGTTCGGTATTCTGTTGCTGCTGCTGCTGACCGGCATGGAGACCGACCTCAAGCTGGTGCGCAAGGTCGGCAAGGCTGCGTTCACGATTTCCATCGCGGGCATCGTGGTGCCGTTCTGCTGCGGCTTCGCGCTTGGCCAGTTTCTGCCGGAGAGTTTGCTGCCGCATCCTGAACAGCGATTGGTCGCCTCGCTGTTCCTCGGCACCGCGCTGTCGATCTCGTCGGTGAAGATCGTCGCGGTGGTGGTGCGCGAGATGCAGTTTATGCGCCGCAACGTCGGTCAGATCATCGTCGCCACTGCCGTGATCGACGACACCATCGGATGGGTGATCATCGCGGTGATTTTCAGCCTCGCCTCGCGCGGCCAGCTCGACATGATGTCGGTGGCGCAGGCGATACTGGGCACGCTGGCGTTTCTTGTTGTCAGTTTCACCATCGGCCGCCGGCTGGTGTTCCGGCTGATCCGCTGGGCCAACGATACACTGGTGAGTTCGGCGGCGGTGATCACCGTGATCCTGCTCTTGATGAGCTGCATGGCGCTGATCACGCACTGGATCGGCGTGCATACGGTGCTGGGCGCGTTTGTCGCCGGCATCCTCGTCGGTGAATCGCCGATCCTTACCAAGCAGATCGACGAGCGGTTGCGCGGGTTGATCACCAGCCTGTTTATGCCGATTTTCTTCGGCCTTGCGGGATTGAGCGCCGATCTGTCGGTATTGACCGATCCAAGGCTGTTGCTTCTCACCGCGCTTCTCGTGCTGATCGCCAGCATCGGAAAATTCGGCGGCGCGTTTGTCGGCGGCGCGATGGGCGGGTTGAACCGCCGCGAATCCTTCGCGCTCGCCAGCGGCATGAATGCGCGCGGCTCGACCGAAGTGATCATCGCCACCATCGGCCTGTCGATGGGCGTGCTGAGCCAGAACCTGTTCACGATGATCGTCACCATGGCGATCGTCACCACCATGGCGATGCCGCCGATGTTGCGTGCGGCGCTGTCGCGGCTGCCGCTGGAGAAGGAAGAAAAGGAGCGACTTGAGCGCGAGGAATTCGAGGAGAAAGGCTTCGTCGCCAATCTCGAACGCTTGCTGCTGGCCGTGGACGAAAGCGCCAACGCCAAGTTTGCTTCGCGCATCGCCGGCCTGATCGCCGGCGCGCGCGGTATCCCCACCACCGTGCTGCATCTGGGGCCGCAGGCCAAGGCGCAGGAGAAGCGGCGATCCGACGAGGAGAGCCACGAGACGACGGTGAAGAACGCCGCGAAAGTCAGCGCCGAGGTCGAAAAGGAAGACGGCGAAGAGGTGCCCGAGATCGACGTCACCACGCGCGCGCGGCAGAAGAAGGCGGTCGATGCCGTGGTGGATGAGGCCCGCAAGGGATTCGACCTTCTGGTGGTCGGGCTCAACAAGGTGATCGGCGCCAATGGCGGGTTCGATCGCAATGTCGAGATCGTGACCGCGGGATTCGATGGCCCGCTCGCGGTGGTCGCGGCGAAGGGCCATCATCTGACGCAGCCGGACAGCGACGGCTTGAAGATTCTGGTGCCGGTGTCCGGCAGTAGCGTATCGCGGCGTGGTGCCGAGGTGGCGGTGGCGCTGGCGCGCAGCAGCAACCATCCGCTGCGGGTGATCTACGTGACGACGACGCGCGACAAGGGCCGGCGGCGGCGTAACGTCAGCGTCTCGCTGTTCGAGGAGGAGGCGATCCTCAAGGACACCATCGCGCTGGCGGCCCGTTACGATGTCGAGGTGATTACCACGCTTCGCACCAACACCGCGCCGGAAGCGGCGATCCTGCAGGAGATGCGCGGCAGCAACATCGATCTGGTGGTGATGGGCGTCGATCGCATCGAGGGCGACGGATTGAACTTCGGCGGTGTTGCTGCCGAAGTGCTGCGGGAGGCGGAAGGCTCGGTGTTACTGGTGTCGAACGGCGAGACGACGAAGTAGTCGTATTGCTGTCCGGCATATGCCCCCACGCACACGGAGTCGTCCCCGCGAAGTCGGGGACCCATTACCCCTGGCGTTGGTTGTTATAGAATAAACCAGCCCCGGATGATGGAGCCGAGCCGCTGCCGAGTCTGGGTCCCCGCCTTCGCGGGGACGACAATTTTCGTGTGGCGCGTGTTGAGTTGACAGTTGGTGCGACGGCGTCATCCTGAGGTGCTCCGCGCGTAGCGCGGAGCCTCGAAGGATCACCGTCGCCCTTCGAGGCATTGCTTCGCAATGCACCTCAGGGTGACGGCTTCCGCATCAATTCGGGCTACATCGAAGCCGCAACACCAGTAACGGAGGCGATCGTGAGACCGCATTGGACAGCATCTGTTGCGCTACTCGCCGTGTTGGCATGGCCGCTCGGCGTGCATGCCGCCGATGACGCGAAGCCGGGCGCGATCAGGATCGGCAATGCAGCGGATTGGCCGACGGTGCCGCAGACCGGCGCCGAGGCGGAGCAGGCGAAGACAACGCTCGCCCGGATCAAATTGCCCGCCGGCTTTCATATCGCGCTTTACGCGCTGGTGCCGGGTGCGCGGCACATCGCGGTGGGACCGCAAGGCAAGGTCACCTTCGTCGGCACGCGGCAATCGAAAGTCTGGGCGGTGACCGATCGGGCAAACGGCGGCGGCAGCCGTGACGTGAAGGAATTCGCGCCGACTGTGTCGAAGAAGGTTCCGAACGGCGTCTGCTTCGCGAAGGACGGCACGCTCTACGTCGCCGAGGTCAATCGCGTGCTGGCTTTTGCCGACGCGGAGGCGTTCGACAAACGCGCCGATCTGGTTGCCTCGCCGGTGGTGAAGCAAAGTGAGCTGATTCCGAAAGCGGAGGAGAGTTTCAATCACGCCACGCGCGTGTGCCGGATCGGGCCGGATAACAAGCTGTATATCCAACTTGGGCAGCCCTATAATGTTGCGCCGAAGCAAAAGCTCGATACCTATCGCAAGTGGGGCATCGGCGGCATCGTGCGCATGGATCGCGATGGCTCGCATCGCGAGGTCTATGCGACCGGCATGCGCAACCCGGTCGGGATGGATTTTAATCCGAAGGACGGCTCGCTCTGGAGCAACGACAATCAGGTCGACCGCATGGGCGACGATCAGCCGCCGGGCGAAATGAATCGCATCACCGAAATCGGACACGACTACGGTTTCCCGTGGTATGGCGGCGGCCACACCCGGACCAATGAATACAGGAACGACACGCCGCCGCCGAACCTGATCTTTCCGGAAGTGGAGCAGGTCGCGCACGCCGCCGATCTCGGGTTGGCGTTCTATACCGGCACCATGTTTCCGCAAAAATATCGCGGCGCGATCTTCAGCACGCAGCACGGCTCATGGAATCGCACCGTGCCGGTCGGCGCGCGGGTGATGGTGACGTTTCTGAAAGAGAATGGACGCGCCGCCGGTAAGTCCGAGCCGTTCGCGGAAGGTTGGAATAACCACGGCCAATATCTCGGCCGCCCGGTCGACGTCGCGCAACTACCGGACGGATCATTGCTGGTGTCGGACGATCAGGTCGGCGCGTTGTATCGCATCTGGTACGACGGGAAGTAGCTGCAACACGAAAACCGTCGTCCCCGCGCAGGCGGGGACCCAGAATCCCTGGCGTTGGTTGTTATGGGATAACTAGCCCCGGGTGATGGAGCCGAACTGCTGCGGAGTCTGGGTCCCCGCCTGCGCGGGGACGACGTAGCAAAGCATGATTGGCCTTGTGCCACGCCTTAAACGCGTCGCGAGTTCAAAGACGTGGATGGCCGGGACATAGGCGAGCGAAGCGACGCCGTTCTTCGAACGGCTATGCCCGGCCATGACAAGTCAAAAACGATGATGGGTGTGGTTAGCCAATCCCCAATCGCTTGCGCATCCAGGCGCCGGCTTCGTCGATAGCGGGCAGCCCGGCGCGCAGGAACGGATGGAACAGCGGCCAGGCGTGTGGCATGCCCGCCCACACCCGCAACGTCACGTCGATGCCGGTCATCGCCGCGTTGTTGGCGAAGGTGGTCGAGTCCGACAGCAGCACTTCCTCGCTGCCGACCTGAATCAGCATCGGCGGCAGGCCGGCAACATCGGCGCGCACCGGCGAGGCCAGCGGAGTGTCGGGCTGGTTGCCGAGATAGGCCAGCGCGACGCCGACGATGCCTTCGCGAGAGATCATCGGATCGCGCGCGCCGACCTTGTCGTAGGATTCGGCGGTGGTGGTCATGTCGAGCCACGGGCTGAGCAGATAGAGCCCGGCCGGTTGCGGCAGGTTCTCTTGCTTCAGTTTCAGCAGCAGCGCGGCGGCGAGATTGCCGCCGGCGGATTCGCCGCCGACCACCAGATCGGCGGGCGCGATGCCGCTATCGAGAATCGCGCGATAGGCGGTAAGCGCATCCTCGATCGCCGCCGGATAAGGATGCTCCGGCGCGAGGCGGTAATCGATGTGCCAGGCGGTCGCTTTCGTCGCAACCGCAAGCCGCGAAACGAAATGGCGGTGGCTCTTGATGCTGCCGAAGACGTGACCACCGCCGTGCAGATACAGCAGCACCTTGCCGGGCGTGACGTTGGTCGGGGTAATCTTCTCGGCGGGGACGCTGCCGAAGCTCAAGCTCTCTACCGTAACGTTGTCCGCGAGAGGGATGCGGCCCATTTCGGTGTCGAAGGATTCGCGGGTTTCCGCCAACGTCATGTTTCCGCGCTTGGCCGCGCGCTCCTTGCACCATGCCCAGAACGCGGCGACGTCAGAGTCCTTCTCGGCCATCGTGGTCGGTCTCCCAGATAAGTTGCGTGAGGTTGAGTTGCGTTACGTCGTGCGCGGCGACCATGGCGCGGCATCGGCTGGGTTGGCCTCGGTCGCCTTCGCCTTGTCGGACACCGGCGCATCGCCGATCGCCACGACCAGCGCGCGCAACGCATCCGGCACGCCGTCGCCGGTGGCGCCCGACAACAGCAGCGGCGTTTTCTTCGCGGCGCGCTTGAGCCGGTCGCGCTGCTTCTTCAACTCATCGGGATCGACCGCGTCGATCTTATTGAGCGCGACGATCTCGATCTTGTCGGCCAGCTCTTCGGCATAGGCTTCGAGTTCGTTGCGCACGGTCTTGTAGGCTTTGCCGGCATGCTCGCCGGTGGCGTCGACCAGATGCAGCAGCACGCGGCAGCGCTCGACGTGGCCGAGGAAGCGGTCGCCGAGCCCCGCGCCTTCGTGCGCGCCCTCGATCAGGCCGGGAATGTCCGCAAGCACGAATTCGCGGCCACCGGCGCTGACCACGCCGAGCTGCGGATGCAGCGTCGTGAACGGATAGTCGGCGATTTTCGGCCGCGCTGCGCTGACGGCGGAGAGGAACGTCGATTTGCCGGCGTTGGGCAGGCCGACCAGTCCCGCGTCTGCGATCAGTTTCAGCCGCAGCCAGATCCAGCGTTCCTCACCCGGCTGGCCGGGATTGGCATTGCGCGGCGCGCGGTTGGTCGACGACTTGAAGTGCGCGTTGCCGAAGCCGCCATTGCCGCCTTCTGCCAGCACGAACTTCTCGCCGAGCCGGGTGAAATCGTGGATCAGCGTTTCGCGATCCTCGTCGAAGATCTGGGTGCCGACCGGCACCTTGAGAACGACGTCCTTGCCGTTGGCGCCGTGGCGATCCTTGCCCATGCCGTTGGTGCCCTTGGGCGCCTTGAAGTGCTGCTGGTAGCGATAGTCGATCAGCGTGTTGAGGCCGTCCACCGCCTCGACGATGACGTTGCCGCCGCGGCCGCCGTTGCCGCCGCTCGGCCCGCCGAACTCGATGAACTTCTCGCGGCGAAACGCCACGCAGCCGTTCCCGCCGTCGCCGGAGCGGATATAGACCTTGGCTTCATCAAGAAATTTCATGGCTTATCCGTATCGCAGCGGCACCGCGCCAGCAACAACGCGCATGCCTGTCATTTCCATGCCGTCGCTTGACACGTCTGCGCGCGCAAGTTACTGCCCGACCATCGAGCGCGGTCGCCGCGTTCCGTAAGCGTTAACGTCACGCAACGCGCCACATTCCGAACCGGATGAATCCGTCCGGCGGAAGTTTCGGGCGTGTTATCATGAATGACGTTCCTTCCCCTACTCAATTCGCAGCGCAGCGCAGCGCCGTCTCCGGGCTGGCGCCGCTGGTGGCCATCGTCTTCTGCGGGTTTCTCGTGGTCGGCGC
Source organism: Hyphomicrobiales bacterium (assembly GCA_017305595.1). Taxonomy (GTDB): domain Bacteria; phylum Pseudomonadota; class Alphaproteobacteria; order Rhizobiales; family Xanthobacteraceae; genus 62-47. The sequence goes on from JAFKKL010000126.1 coordinate 10,365, forward strand.
ACCGTTGCCGGCGTTGTCGCTTTATGTCCACGACGACCTTGGCTTCAGCAGTTTTACCGTCGGCTGGGTGATCGGCATCCAGTCCGTCGTCACGGTGCTGTCGCGCCATTTCGCCGGAACGCTGAGCGACCATCACGGTCCGCGCTGGATCGTGCTGCGCGGCTTGCCGCTCGCGGTGCTGGCCGCAGGTTGCTATCTCGCCTCGGCGCTGCTGCCGGCCGCGCCGGAGGTGCGCCTTGCGGTTCTGATCGCCGGTCGCGTGCTGCTCGGCTTTGCCGAGAGCCTGTTCATCACCGGCACCATGAGCTGGGGCATCGGCCGCATCGGCGTCGCGCGCACCGGCAAGGTGATGTCGTGGCAGGGCATCGCGATGTATGCCGCGTTCGGCCTCGGCGCGCCGCTCGGCCTTGCGGTGCATTCGGCTTTTGGTTTTGCCGGAGTCGCCGTGCTGGCGATCGCGACGCCGTTGATCGCCATCGCCGTCGCGTTCGTGTTGCCGCCGGTGCCGGTGGTGAGCGGCGATCGCGTGCATGTGCCGGTGCATCGGGTGCTGCGGCTGATCTGGCTGCCCGGCCTGGTGCTGGCGCTCGCCACCGTTCCGTTCGCCAGCATGTCCGCATTTCTGCCGCTGGCCTACAGTGTCAAGAACTGGGCCGGCGCGGGCGTGGCGATCGCGAGCTTCGGCGTCGCGTATGTTTTCGTGCGGCTGGTGGGATCGCATCTGCCGGACCGGTTCGGCCCGGTGCGCGTGGTCGCCGCGTCGCTCGCGATCGAACTGATCGGCCAACTGGTGTTGTGGTGTGCGCCGTCGCCCGCCGTTGCGCTGGTCGGCGCGGCGTTGACGGGTCTCGGCTTCTCGCTGGTGTTTCCCGCGATGGGCGTGATGGCGACGCTGCGCGTACCGGCGGAAATGCGCGGCCGCGCGGTGGGCAACTTCATCGCCTTCTTCGACGTCGCCGTCGGCCTCACCGGGCCTCTGGTCGGATTGCTGACCGGCGCGATGGGATATGCCGCGGCCTTCGTCGCCGGCGCGATGGCCTCCGCCGCGGGGCTGGCGCTGATGCCGATGGTCAGGCGGTACGGCCGCGCGAACCCGCATGCCGGTCGCGGCGGGTGAGCCGCGCGGGCAGGGCAGGCGTGCGACAACAGCGACACATGCTTGCCCCTCCCGCATGCTAAGGAGGCCGTGATCGGGCAGGCTTCGCCTCTCTCCGGATTATCGTTCGCCGCATGATCTCGCGTATTTTGAGCAGCACCAATGAGCGCACCGTGCGGCTCGCCGGCATCGCCCTGATGCTGGCGGGGGTGTGGGCGTTCTCGTTCGGCGACGCGCTCGGCAAGTACATTGTCGCCGCCTATCCGGTGGGGCAGCTGCTGTTTCTGCGCGCCATTGCGTCGCTGCTGCTGCTGTCGCCGCTGATCTGGCGCAGCCGCGCCGAGTTCATGCGGCTGGAGCGGCCGGGCCTGCATCTGCTGCGCGTCGTGCTCTCGACGCTGGAGGTCATGGCGTTTTTCGTCGCGGTGAGATATCTGCCGCTGGCGGACGTCATCACCTTTTATCTGGCGTCGCCGATCTTCGTCACCGCGCTGTCGGCGCTGGTGCTGCGCGAGCAGGTCGGCTGGCGGCGCTGGTGCGCGGTCGCGGTCGGCTTCTGCGGCGTCATGATCGCGATGCGGCCGTCGGCGCAGACCATCACCTGGCCGGCGCTGATTGCGCTCGGCGGCAGCGTCTCGTTCTCGCTGCTGATGCTGATCACCCGTTCGCTGCGCGGCGCATCCGATGTCGTGCTGGCGTCGTCGCAGTTTGTCGGCACGCTAGTGTTCGGCGCGCTGCTGCTGCCGTTCGGCTGGGTGACGCCGAGCCTGCCCGGCTTCGGCCTGTTCGCGTTGGCCGGCGCGATTTCGGTCGGCGCGCTGCTGTGCATCAACCGCTCGCTGAAGCTCGCACCCGCGAGCGTGGTGGTGCCGTATCAGTATTCGATGATCGTCTGGGCGGTGATGTTCGGCTACGCCGTGTTCGGCGACGTGCCGACCTTGGCGACCCTGATCGGCGCCGCGATCATCATCGGCGCCGGCTTCTACATCTTCCTGCGCGAGCAGGCGCTCGGCCGCGAGGACCCGCCGGTCAATCCGCCGGCGTAGGACTCCTTTTCGTTTTTCGCCATTGCGAGGAGTACCCGGATCAGTGCTTTGCACTGTCCGAGCACAGGCTCTCGCTCCGAAGTAATCCAGCTCTTTGCGGCTTTCTGGATTGCCAACTTGCGTCGTCCCCGCGCAGGCGGGGACCCATAACCCCTGGCCTTGATGGCTTATCGCAAGCGCGGGCCACAGACGCTTTTCGTCTCACCGCCGCTGCGGAGTCTGTGTCCCCGCCTGCGCGGGGACGACTTAATTTTGTGTTGCAGCTCCGCTTCGCAATGACGAGAAGTAACCAGGACGCGGACTCCAATGCGTTCATTCTTTGCTCCACGGCCCGGTCAAGCTTTTGGAGTTCGCTTGCTTTTGGTTGGATGAATGGTTTCGCCCCGGGCGAGCATGTCGACGAATTCGCGAATGCGCCTGCTCCGCGTTTCGGGGCGCTTGGCATCGTTGATGCGATAGACGAAGGCGTACCTGTTGGCACGGTCGAGCGTCGCAAACGCCCGCTCTGCCTTTGCATTCGCAGCCAATGCAGCGAGGAAGTCGGACGGAGGCTCCGTTTTACCCTGGGATTGATAGGCCGCATTCCAGCGCCCATCGGCCTTGGCCCTCTCGACCTCGCGCAAGCCGGCGGGTTGCATGCGCGCTTCGCGAATAAGACGCTCCGCCGTGTCGCGATTGTTCGCGGACCATCGGCTCGCGCTCCGTCGCGGCGTCATTCTCACCAGATAGTAATGCTCATCGAATGTCCCGAGCTGACCGTCGATCCATCCGTGACACAACGCGGCTTCGATGGCCTGCGCCTTGGTGATGGTTGCGTCCGGCGCGCCGGCTTTCGCGAGCTTGAGCCAAAAGCCACTCTCGCTTCCCTCGTGTGCAGACAGATAGGCTTCGATCGATGGCAGGTTCGCAAACGACAGGATTGGACCTTTGACATGGGCCATGCATCCACCTCGCAGGAGCGATTGAACGATCCTTGTATAGCCAGCGGCGCGCGGCCTCGTCACTAGCGCCGGATTGAAGTTGCGAAGCAGGGACCATCGACAATGAGTCCGCGTCCCGGATCTGAAACTTGATCTCGATGCTGATAGCGGCACAGATGACGCCGGGCTGGTCGGGCGCCACCGTACTAAAAATAAAGGGCCCGATCCGGAAATGCCGGATCGGGCCCTTGATGCATGTCGACGCGGCTGCGCCTCAGCCGCCACGTCGGGTTGAGTGGCCCCAGTTCTTCAGCGACGACCACACCCCGCGCGTCAGCCGGAAGCAATCGACCGGCGAGGACGAGCCGAGCGCCTCGAAGCGATGCAGTTCGACGCCGCTCCACTGGAAGCCGCACTTCTCGAGGATGTTGCGCGACGCTGGATTGACCACGCGCGCGCCGGAGATCATCTGCTCGATGGCGAATTCCTCGAAGGCGAAATCGATGGTGGCGCGCGCCGCTTCGGTGCCGAAGCCGCGCCCCCAATGATCGACGCCCAGCCAGTAGCCGAGTTCGGGCGTCTCCGGCTGTCGCCAATCGACGCCGACCACGCCGATCGTCGTGTGATGATGCTCGATCAGGAACACGGTGTTAGAGCCATCGCCGGCGACGGTCTTGACGAAGTGCGTGGCGTCGTCCTGCTGATAGGGATGCGGCAGGCGGCGGGTGTTCTCGGCGATGCGGCGATCGTTGGCGAGACGGGCAATCGCTTTTACGTCCGCGAGAGTCGGCTTGCGCAGGGTCAGCCGTTCCGTCTCGAGGACGATGGTACTTGGCTGTCGTGAGATGGGCGTGGAAAATTCCTGCAGCATGGTCGGCTCCTTGGGCGTCAAACCTTTGCGAAACGCACGAACGCGAAATACGCAAAACGAAAAGGGGAGGCCGGTTTCCCGCCTCCCCTCAGGAGCCTTGACGACTCCGCCGGTTCAACAGGACCCGGCGGAATAGAATGTTTCCACCGTCTCTACTCGGCCGCGGCTTCCATCATCGGGAGGACCGATACGAAAGTGCGGCCGTTGGCTTTGGCACGGAACTCAACGCGGCCTTCAATCTTGGCGAACAACGTATGGTCCGTTCCCATGCCGACATTAAGGCCGGGATGCCAAGTGGTGCCGCGTTGACGCGCAATGATGTTGCCGGGAATGACGTGCTGACCGCCGTAGGCCTTGATGCCGAGGCGTTTGCCCGCGGAATCGCGGCCGTTACGTGATGAACCGCCTGCTTTTTTGTGAGCCATGGCTCGTCTCCAAATCTCTAGAACACAGTAGTTTGATTCCTTGACGGAATCATCTCACTTTTTGTCTCGCAAATTGTAATCGCTCTGAACTCAGAACGATTACTCAGCGGCAGCTTCCGCCGGCTTCGCGGCGGCCTTCTCGCGCTTCGGACGCGGACCGACCGTCGGCTTCTTGCCGTCGGCAAGGATCTCGGTGATCCGCAGCACGGTGATCTCGTCGCGATAGCCACGCTTGCGCTTCGAATTCTTGCGGCGGCGCTTCTTGAACGCGATGACCTTGGGGCCGCGCTTGTGGTCCAGCACTTCTGCCGCCACGGTGGCGCCCGCCACGGTCGGGGTGCCGAGCACCGGCGTATCGCCGCCGAGCACCAGCACGTTATCCAGTTGCACGATCGTGCCGACATCGCCGGCGATCTTGCCAATCTCGAGTACATCTTCCGGAACGACGCGGTACTGCCGGCCGCCGGTTTTGATGACTGCGAACATCGTTTTCATTCCTTCGTGTTCGATTCCGATGCTCGGATTGCTCCGGCCCGGCTTCTTGTTCAGTCGATAAGGGCGAATTTCGCGGACCTCGGGACATGCCCGGCGGCCACGCAAAAACAATCGGCGCAAGGAGAACCTAGCGCCGCGTGTCGGGACTTATAGCCGGCGGAGGCGGGGAGTCAAGGTGAAACCCGGTGAAAAGGGCCGCAAATGAAGGGTTTGGCGGGTTTTCGCGGTCTTTTCCGAGTCCGCTGGCCGGGTGCGCGTTGAAACCATCCGGTTCCCTCGCCGTTGTCCTGCGCTCACAAGAGGATGAAGGGGCGGCATGGCGGACGGCAACATCACCACCTCCGGTATCGGCAAGCATGGCGCGGCGCGACTGCAGTCAGTCGATATCGACAGCTACAACATCGAGCTGAAGGACGACGACGGCTTTCTCGGCGACCGCGCCAGCAAGGGCGCGTTTCAGCAGATGCTCGACGACTGGCGCAAGCCGCTGAAGAAGAACGGCGACGACCCGCTCGGTAAGAAGCCGACCGACGACCTCAGCAAGACCACGCTCGACGAGGCGCTCAAAGGCGACGACATTCTGGCGGCGGCGCTGGTCCATGGCGCGCTGGAGGATTTCGCCCAGCAATTGGCCTATGTCACCC
>JAFKKL010000127.1 GCA_017305595.1 Hyphomicrobiales bacterium
TCACCGGCAGGAACGTTCCCGCGCCGACATGCAAGGTCAGGCGATGGATCGCAACGCCCCGCGCCTGCAACGCGGCCTCCAGCGCCGGCGTGAAATGCAGTCCCGCTGTCGGCGCCGCCACCGCGCCTTCATGCACCGCGAACATGGTCTGATAGTCGTTTGTGTCCTGCTCGTCGGGCATGCGGCGCGAAGCGATGTAGGGCGGCAGCGGCGGCGCGCCGACATCGGCGATGGCCTGGTCCAGCGTCGGGCCGTGAAACGAGAACGTCAGCGTCACCTCGCCGTTGTCGCCCTTGGCCTCCACCTGCGCGTCGAGATGGCCAAGCAGACACACCCTGCCCTCATTGCCAAAGCGGATGGTGTCACCCTCGATCAGTTTCTTGGCCGGCTTCACCAGTGCCTGCCAACGCGAACCGTCGAGGCGCTTGATCAGCGTCGCCTCGATGCGCGGCTCGGCATCGCGGCCGATGCGGCGGCCTGCCAGTTGCGCCGGAATGACCTTGGTGTCGTTGACGACAAGCTGATCGCCGGGCCGCAATACCTGCACCAGATCGGAGACGTGGCGATCCTGCAAAGGCGCGCCGGGCTGCACCACGAGAAGGCGCGCGGCATCACGCGGATGCGCCGGCCGCAGCGCAATGCTTTCAGGCGGCAGTTCAAAATCGAAAAGATCGGTGCGCATGGATCAACTGGACAATGTGACGGAAGGAGTTGCCTCCATCACTGGACCCTTGGGGCCGGAAACGTCAATGGCCGGACGATATCCGGCCATTGCACCTTCGTTGAAAGTCGAGAGCGCTCAGGCGGCGTCGGCCGCCATCCGCGCCTTGACGATCTTGTCGGGGTTCTGCACCGGCTCGCCGCGCTTGATCTTGTCGACGTTCTCCATGCCCGAGGTCACCTTGCCCCAAACGGTGTATTGCTTGTCGAGGAAACGCGCGTCGTCGAAGCAGATAAAGAATTGGCTGTCGCCGGAATCCGGATTGGCGGCCCGCGCCATCGAGACGACACCGCGCACATGCGGCTCGGCGTTGAATTCCGCCTTCAGCTTCTGACCGGAACCGCCGGTGCCGGTGCCATGCGGGCAGCCGGTCTGCGCCATGAAACCATCGATGACGCGGTGGAACACGATCCCGTCGTAAAAACCTTCGCGCACCAGTTCCTTGATCCGCGCGACGTGGTTCGGCGCAAGGTCCGGACGCATCTCGATGGTGACCGGGCCCTGCGTGGTTTCGAGGATCAAAGTGTTGTCGTCAGCCATGCTGTTTCTCTTTCGTTTGTATGAATAGTGCGTGTCACTTGATGTCGGAGGCGACCTGCACCTTCACCATCTTGTCGGGATCGGTAACGGCGCCGCTCTGCACGCCCGGAGGCGCCTTCTTCAGCTTGTCCGCCACGTCCATGCCGGACACGACGTTGCCGATCACGGTGTATTTGCCGTTCAGGAACGAGGCGTCGGCGAAGGTGATGAAGAACTGCGAGTTGGCGCTGTCGTTGCTGTCGCCACGCCGCGCCATGCCGACCACGCCGCGCGTGAACGGCGTCTGCGAGAACTCGGCCTTGAGGTTCGGATATTTCGATCCACCAGTGCCGTTGAAATTCTGGCCGTCGCCGGTCTGAGCCATGAACCCGGCCATCACCCGATGGAACGGAACGTTGTTGTAAAAGCCGTCGCGAGCCAACTGCTTGATCCGCTCGGCGTGCTTCGGCGCAATATCGGGGCGAAGCTGGATGACGATGCGGCCCTTGGTGGTATCGATGACAATGGCGTTGGCCTTGTCGAGTTTAGCGGGCAGCGGCTGCGCCAGGGCGGGAGCCGCGCAGATCAGCGCGGCGACGACGGCAAGAATACGGATCATGACAACTCCGGACGGAGAATTAGGGATTAGCTCTTGAACTTGGCCTTGAGGTCAGCGGCGACCGAGGCCGGCACGAAGGCCGAGACATCGCCGCCCATCGCTGCGATTTGCCGCACCAGTGTGGCGGTGATCGGGCGGACGCCCACCGAGGCCGGAACGAACACCGTCTGTACGTCCGGCGCCATGGTTTCGTTCATGCCGGCGATCTGCATCTCGTAGTCGAGATCGGTGCCGTCGCGCAGGCCCCGGACCATGATGCGCGCCCCGTGGTCGCGCGCGGAGGTGATCGTCAGGCCGTCATAGGTCACCGCGTCGAAGCCGCATCCGGCCTTGGCCGCAATCGGGCCGAACACCGCCCGGACCATCGCCAGCCGCTCCTCGGTGGTGAACAGCGGCTTTTTGCCGGGATGGATGCCAATAGCGACAATCAGCTTGTCACAGAGGCCGACGGCCTGCCGGACCACGTCGAGGTGGCCGTTGCTGACGGGATCGAAGGAGCCGGGATAGAGCGCGATGCGGGTCATGGTCCCGTCTAACCCGCCCGGCGATCCCCTGCAAGCCGCCCGGTTCCACCGAAATGCGTCGAAAACCGGGTTTTTATTTGTGCGGCGGAACCGAACCAGATGCCGGTTCCGCGCGTCTTCTGAGGGTGTGTGAGCTGGCTCACTGTTTCATGCGCCGTTTGCGACGAAACATTCCCGCACCGGGATGAAGTCATTTTCATCCGCCCACGACAACCGGGGGAAACCAGCGGGGGCTATCAAACGGTCAGCAAGCACGCAGAAGGGCCACAAGGCCCGCACCACAGGGGAACGTCATGATCAAGGCTCTTTCGGCTCTGACCGTCGCCGCTTTCATCGCTGCCGCCGTGACCATCCTGCCCGGGTTCGCCCCCGAAGTCGAAGCTGGTGTCTCGACCGCCCCACTCGCCAAGAGCGACCGGCTCGACTTGCGCTCCGACGCCTGCACCCAGCAGAACTGGCCGAATATTGATGCCTCCTGCCTGCGAGGGGCCGGCTCGCGCGGCATCGTGGCTCCGGCCCGGATCATCCGCGGCTGATCCAAACTCGTCTACGCCGCATGCCCGCGGCAACCTCCAGAACAGCTCAGAATGAATAAAGGACCCCCATCGGGGCCCTTTATTTTTGTGACATAGCGGATCATCGGAGCCGCGAGCCTGGCGCTCACGCTTTTTTCAGAAACTCCGTACGCAGAACCAATCCCTTGACCTGTTTGGTGCTGCACTCAACCTCGGCCGGATTCTCGGTCAAGCGAATACCCTTGACCAAGGTACCTCGTTTCAAGGTGGTGTTCGCACCCTTCACCTTCAGATCCTTAGTCAGCGTGACGGAATCGCCATCCTTGAGGGGCGTCCCGTTACTGTCCTTTACGATCAAATCGTCTGTCACGATCGCCCTTCGAAATGCTGTCTCACCAAAGACGAGGGAGATTACCCCTCACCCTCGCCGTTACCATTACCGTTCTCGCCCTCGGCCTCTTCCGAAATATGCTCGACCGAAACGACATGCTCGTCGTCCGCGGTGTTGAACACGATGACGCCTTGGGTCGAACGGCCGGCGACGCGGATGCCCTCCACCGGGCAACGGATCAACTGCCCCTTGTCGGTGACCAGCATGATCTGGTCGGCATCCTCCACCGGGAACGACGCTATCAGCTTGCCGTTGCGCTCAGTAACCAACATCGCGACGATGCCTTTGCCGCCGCGTCCGGTGGTGCGGTACTCGTAGGACGACGAGCGCTTGCCGTAGCCGTTCTCCGACACCGTCAGCACCACCTGCTCGGCCGCCGACATTTCGCTGTAGCGTTCCTGGCCGAGCTGGATCGCGCCGTTACTCTCATCGCCGTCGGCCTCGATACTCTCTTCGACAGAACCGCTCTCGCCCGACACAGCGCGGCGCATCTTCAGATAGGCCGAGCGTTCGTCGGACGTCGCATCGACATGACGCAGGATCGCCAGCGAAATCACTCTGTCCTCGCCGGAGAGTGCGATGCCGCGCACACCCATCGAGGTGCGGCCCGAGAACACGCGAACTTCGGGGACCGCGAAGCGGATGCAATGTCCGGCGGCTGCGGTCAGCAGCACATCGTCATGCTCGGTACAGATCTGCACGTCGACGATGGCTTCGCCCTCGTCGAGCTTCATCGCGATGATGCCGGAGCGGCGAACATCGACGAAGTCCGACAGTTTGTTGCGCCGGACGTTGCCGCCGGTGGTGGCGAACATCACGTCGAGGTTGGCCCACGACGATTCATCCTCAGGCAATGGCATGATGGTGGTGATACGCTCGCCCTGCTCCAGCGGCAGGATGTTGATCAGCGCCTTGCCGCGACCGTTCGGCGGCGCGATCGGCAGACGCCAGACCTTTTCCTTGTAGACCTGACCGCGTGATGAGAAGAACAGCACCGGCGTATGGGTCGAGGCGACGAACAGCCGGCTGACGAAATCCTCGTCGCGGGTCTGCATTCCCGAACGACCTTTGCCGCCGCGCTTCTGCGAGCGATAGGTCGAGAGCGGCACGCGCTTGACGTAGCCGAGATGCGACACGGTAACGACCATGTCCTCGCGCTGGATCAGGTCTTCGTCCTCGACCTCGCCTTCCTGCTCGATGATCTCGGTCCGGCGCGGCGTGGCGAACTCCGATTTCACCGCGCTCAGTTCATCCTTGATGATGCCCTGAATGCGCGCGCGCGAACGCAGAATGTCCAGATAATCGGCAATCTCGATCGCGAGCTTGTCGATCTCGTCCGAAATTTCCTCGCGACCAAGCGCGGTCAACCGCTGCAAGCGCAAATCGAGAATGGCTCTCGCCTGCTCCAGTGACAACCGCGCAGTGCCGTCCGGATTGATGCGGTGGCGCGGATCGTCGATCAGCGCGATCATTGCCGCCACGTCATTCGCCGGCCAGTCGCGCGACATCAAGGTTTCACGCGCGGTGTTGGGATCGGGCGAAGTCCGGATCACGCGAATGATCTCGTCGATGTTGGCGACGGCGATCGCAAGACCGACCAGGATATGCGCACGATCGCGCGCCTTGTTCAGCAGGAACTTGGTCCGCCGCGATACCACCTGCTCGCGGAACGCGATGAACAGCGTCAGCAGATCCTTCAGGTTCATCAACTGCGGACGGCCGGCATCGAGCGCCACCATGTTGGCGCCGAAGTTGGTTTGCAGCGGCGTGTACTTGTAGAGCTGGTTCAGCACCACTTCCGGCACCGCGTCGCGCTTGAGCTCGACGACGACGCGGAAACCGTCGCGGTCAGATTCGTCGCGCAGATCGGAGATGCCTTCGATCTTCTTGTCGCGCACCAGTTCGGCAATGCGCTCCACCATGGTGGCCTTGTTCACCTGGTAAGGAATTTCCGAAATGATGATGGCTTCGCGATCCTTGCGCGCCGGCTCGATCGACACCTTGCCGCGCATCACGATGGAGCCGCGTCCGAGGTGATAGGCCGAGCGGATACCCTGACGGCCGAGGATGATGCCGCCGGTCGGGAAATCCGGGCCCGGCACGATGTTGATGAGATCGTCGATGCTTAAGCCGGGATCGTCGATCAGCGCTACGCAGGCGTCGATGACTTCGCCGAGATTGTGCGGCGGGATGTTGGTCGCCATGCCGACCGCGATGCCGCCCGCGCCGTTGACCAGCAGATTGGGAAACTTCGCCGGCAGGACCGACGGCTCTTTCTCGCTGTTGTCGTAGTTCGGCTGGAAATCGACGGTGTCCTTGTCGATATCGTCGAGCAGCGACTGCGCGATCTTGGTGAGGCGGGATTCGGTGTAGCGCATGGCCGCCGCCATATCGCCGTCCACCGAGCCGAAATTGCCCTGCCCGTCGATCAGCGGCACGCGCATGGAGAAATTCTGCGCCATGCGCACCATCGCGTCGTAGACTGACTGGTCGCCGTGCGGATGGTATTTACCGATCACGTCGCCGACGGTGCGCGCCGACTTGCGATACGGCTTGTTCCACTCGAAGCCGTTCTCGTGCATCGCGTAGAGGATACGCCGATGCACCGGCTTGAGGCCATCGCGCGCATCCGGCAGAGCGCGCGCCACGATCACGCTCATCGCGTAATCGAGGTAGCTGCGCTTCATCTCGTCGAGGATGGAAACGGGGCGAATATCCGAGGGCGCCGGCGGCTCCTCCGGGGTCTTGTCGTCGCTATCGGCCAAGGGTGGATTCCGGTCAGTTTCTGCTGGGAATCATATAGCGTATCGGGGCCTTGCAAACCACCCCTCCAGCCGATCCCACATCGGATTTTTCCGGTTTATTTTCCGCAGCTTAGGGCGAGATTCCGCGACCGCTCCCGCAACCGTCCGACCGACGCGCTCAGGCGGTTGCTTTCAGCGCGAAAGCAACGATGCTTTGCGGATCAGATTGTCGGCATACGAACACTTAGCAAGGAGCCAACCATGCCCTACACGTCCGTCGCGCTCGTCACGCTGCTATCGGTGCTGGTCTATTTCTGGATGGCGGCGATGGTCGCTCGCACACGCCGGCGCGTCGGCATCTTCGCACCCGTCATGACCGGCGACCCGAGGCTCGAGCGCACCATTCGCGCGCATGTGAATACGCTCGAGTGGTTTCCGATTTTCCTGCCGTCATTGTGGCTGTTCGCGATCTACTGGAATTCGCCTGCCGCGGCGGCATTGGGTCTGGTGTGGATCGTCGGACGGATCGTCTATTTTCTCGGCTACGCGGCAGCCGCCGAAAAACGACGACCGGGATTCGCAATCCAGGCGATCGCCGCCACCGCGCTGGCGATCGGAGCGCTCGGCCGCGTGATCTATCTGCTCGTCACCATGGGAGCATCGTGAGCTAGCCTAAACTTCCGAACGCCGCCGCATAGGCGATCCGTCCGGTCGTAGCTGGCAGCAGGTCCTCGAGCGGCAGCATCATGAAATGCGGACCGGCATAGGGCGACAAGAAGCCGGCTGCGAGGTCGGTGCGGAAACCGAAGCGACCGTAATAGACCGGATCGCCCAACACGAAGATGGCGGACCATCCGCCATGCCGCGCCTGAATGATGGCGGCATCGATCAACGCCGCGCCGACACCCCGCCTTTGATTCTCCGGCGCAACCGACAACGGCGCCAATCCTAAAGCACGAAACGGCGCCGACATCGGGGACAAGAGGACGTGGCCGATCACAGCCTCATCGGCAACGGCAACCAGCGAGATCGCCGCATCGCCGTCCCGTCGCAACTGTGCAACCAGCTGCGCCTCATCGTGGCGGCCGAATGCGCGGACAATCAGGTCATCAATGGCCTCGTCGTCACCGGCCCGTGCAGATCGAACGATTACCACCGCCGTCATGCGATGGTCCGCCATGACAGCCTCAGAACGGAATGTCGTCGTCGATATCGGCGTTACGGCCACCGCCGCCGCCGCCACCAACGGCTGTCCGACGCGCCCCACCACCAACGGACGGTCCGCTGGAACCGAAATCGCCACCGCCATCATCGCCGCCGAAGCTGCCTCCGCCTCCGCCGCTGCGACCGTCGAGCATGGTCAAAGTGGCGTTGAAGCCTTGCAACACGACTTCGGTGGAATAGCGCTCAGCACCGCTCTGGTCGGTCCATTTGCGGGTCTGCAACTGCCCCTCGATGTAAACCTTGGCGCCCTTCTTCAGATATTGCTCGGCGACGCGGCACAGACCTTCACTGAAGATCACCACACGATGCCACTCGGTCTTTTCCTTGCGCTCACCGGTGTTCTTGTCGCGCCAGGTTTCCGACGTCGCAATCCGCAGATTGGCGATCGGCCTGCCGTCCTGGGTCCGCTTGATTTCCGGATCGGCACCAAGGTTGCCCACCAGAATGACCTTGTTCACGCTCCCCGCCATCAACGCCTCCACTCTCTCGAACTAAATTTCTGCCCGCATCGCATCCAGAGCTATGCGCTCGGTCGGGGCAACTGGGCGCTTCGCCCGCGGCTCCCGAAGCTATACTCCCTTCGCTTCCCGAGAGATGCCGGCGCGCGAGCTTATCCACACAGGATGCAGGGAATATGTTCTCTTTTCGTTCTAATGGAAAGGCTTTTCGGCAAGATCGGCGCAAACTCCCGGTTGTGGCGCGTTCCTTTCGTCGCCCGATAGCCGCCGCGAGCGCCCCGTGGCTGGCCAATCGTTAACGAAAGCCTTCCGTTTGTTAACAAAAAGCCAGGGATGACAGCCTGGGGCTGTGGCTTACTTCTTCCCCCAGTGTTGCATTCAAGAGACGGCATTCCTCGCGGAAACGGATATATTGGTCCCATCGATTTGGAGGGCAACGGCTCTCCAGCAAGAGACTTCTCGGAGACTTACGATGAAATCCTTCCTTCTGGGTACGGTCGCCCTCGCAGCAATTGGTCTGGCGCTTCCCGCGAATGCAGCCGACCTCGCCGCGCGTCCCTACACGAAGGCCCCCGCCTACGTTCCGGCGCAAATCTACAACTGGACCGGCTTCTATCTCGGTGGTCACGTCGGCGGCTCGTTCCGCGGCGACGACAACAACGTGTTCGGCGGTAGCCGCGACGGCACGTTCCTCGGCGGTGTGCAGGTTGGTTATGACAACCAGTTCGCTCCGAACTGGGTGTTCGGTCTGGAAGCCAACTACAGCTTCAAGGACACCAACAGCTTCTTCGCCAACCGTGGCCTCGGTTCGGTCACCGGCCGTCTCGGTTACACTTGGGGTCCGGCCCTGCTCTACGTGAAGGGCGGTTACGGCTGGGCTGACACCCGCTTCACCAACGGTTTCGCCGGTGACGGCGGCCGTGACGGTTACACCGTCGGTGGCGGTCTCGAATACCTGTTCACCCAGAACTGGTCGGGCAAGATCGAATACCAGTACTACGACTTCGGCAACGTGAACGTCGTTGCGCCGGGTGGTGCCGTCGGTCGCTTCCGCAACGACGAGCACACCATCAAGGCCGGCATCAACTATCGCTTCGGCTGGGGTGGCGCTCCGGTGGTGGCGAAGTACTGAGCTTTCTCATTTTCAAGCAGCTTCAAGGGTCGGCCTCGCGCCGGCCCTTTTGTTTTGTTCCTCCCTGAGAGCGAATGAGGCTCCGCTCACCGCGCCGCTGGTCGATAAACCGCGCTTCCGGAACATCGGCGCGACACGTCCACAACAAACCGTTGGACGTTGAGCGGAAGCACTGGAAATCCTCTCGCGTTCTTCCTATGTTCCTTGCAAAGTCGTTGTTGCAAGCCTTTGGCGTCCGCTGCCGGCCTTCCGGAGTTGCGCGCCCATAAGCGGCGCTGCCCGGCGCCCGGAAATGCCGAACATGGTGGATGAGATTTTGAAGGCAAAACGCCAACTCGTCGCTGGCCCGAACCAGCGCGCCATTACCATTCGCGGTGCACGCGAACACAACCTCAAGAACATCGATGTCGAGATTCCACGCGACAAGCTGGTGGTGCTGACCGGCCTCTCCGGCTCCGGCAAATCGTCGCTGGCGTTCGACACCATCTATGCCGAAGGCCAGCGCCGTTATGTCGAATCGCTCTCGGCCTATGCGCGGCAATTCCTCGAGATGATGCAGAAGCCGGACGTCGACCAGATCGACGGCCTGTCGCCGGCGATCTCCATCGAACAGAAGACGACGTCGAAAAATCCGCGCTCCACCGTCGGCACCGTCACCGAGATCTACGACTACATGCGTCTGTTGTGGGCGCGCGTCGGCGTGCCCTACTCGCCCGCCACCGGCCTGCCGATCGAAAGCCAGACTGTATCGCAGATGGTCGACCGCGTGCTGGCGCTGCCGGAAGGCACGCGGCTTTATTTGCTGGCGCCTGTCGTGCGTGGCCGCAAGGGCGAATACCGCAAGGAGCTGGCGGACTATCTCAAGAAGGGTTTTCAGCGCGTCAAGATCGACGGCACATTCCATGAGCTTGCCGACGCGCCGGTGCTTGACAAGAAATTTCCGCACGACATCGACGTGGTGGTGGACCGTATCGTGGTGCGCCCCGATCTAGGCCAGCGGCTGGCGGAAAGTTTCGAGACCGCGCTAAAACTTGCCGAAGGTCTTGCCGTGATCGAATATGCCGACGCCCCTGTCGTCACCGACGACAAGAGGACGGAAAAGAAGACCGCGAAGATTCACGACAAGAGCGGACCCGAGCGCATCCTGTTCTCGGAGAAATTTGCCTGCCCGGTGTCCGGCTTTACGATTCCGGAAATCGAGCCGCGGCTGTTCTCGTTCAACAATCCCTACGGCGCCTGCCCGGCCTGTGGCGGCCTCGGCATCGAACAACATATCGACGCCGACCTCGTCATTCCCGACAAGGACCTGACCTTGCGCAAAGGCGCCATCGCGCCGTGGGCGAAGTCGTCCTCGCCCTATTATGTGCAGACGCTGCAAGCGCTCGGCAAGTTCTACAAGTGCACGCTCGACACCAAATGGAAGGATCTGCCGAAGAAGACGCAGAACGCCATCCTGTTCGGCTCCGGCGACGACGAGATCAAGTTCTCCTACGAAGACGGCGTGCGTTCCTACGACACCAAGAAGCCGTTTGAAGGCGTCGTCACCAACATCGAGCGCCGCTTCCGTGAAACTGAAAGCGAGTGGGCGCGCGAAGAACTCGGCAAGTATTTCTCCGACGTGCCGTGCGAAGCCTGCCACGGCCATCGCCTCAAGCCGGAAGCGCTGTGCGTGAAGATCGGCGGCAAACACATCGGCGAAATCGCGGAATTGTCCGTGAAAGGCGCCGGCGAATGGTTCGCCTCGGTGCCCGATGCGCTGAACAAACAGCAGAATGAAATCGCCGGCCGCGTGCTCAAGGAAATCCGCGAGCGGCTGTCGTTCCTGCTCGACGTCGGCCTCAACTATCTGACGCTGGCGCGCTCATCCGGCACGTTGTCCGGCGGCGAGAGCCAGCGCATCCGCCTCGCCTCGCAGATCGGATCGGGCCTCACCGGTGTGCTCTACGTGCTGGACGAGCCGTCGATTGGCCTGCACCAACGCGACAACGCGCGGCTGCTTGATACTTTGAAGCGACTGCGCGATCTCGGTAATACCGTGATCGTGGTCGAGCACGACGAGGACGCCATCCGCCTCGCCGATCATGTCGTCGACGTCGGCCCCGGCGCTGGCGTGCATGGCGGCCACATCGTCGCCAAGGGCACGCCCGCCGATATCATGGCCAATCCGAAATCGCTCACCGGGCAATATCTCACCGGCGAGCGCTTCGTCGCGATCCCGGAGCGGCGGCCGCCGAACCACCGACGCACGTTGAAGGTCGTCAACGCACGCGGCAACAACCTGAAGAACGTCTCGGCGGAAATTCCGCTCGGCCTGTTCACATGCGTCACCGGCGTGTCCGGCGGCGGCAAGTCGACGCTGCTGATCGACACGCTCTACCGCGCCATCGCGCGCAAGCTGAACAACGCCAGCGAAGGCGCTGCGCCGCACGACCGCATCGAGGGGCTGGAGCACATCGACAAGATCATCGACATCGATCAGTCGCCGATCGGCCGCACGCCGCGCAGCAACCCCGCGACCTATACCGGTGCGTTCACGCCGATCCGCGAATGGTTCGCGGGCCTCCCCGAAGCAAAAGCGCGCGGCTATGAGCCGGGCCGTTTCTCCTTCAACGTCAAGGGCGGCCGCTGCGAAGCCTGTCAGGGCGACGGCGTCATCAAGATCGAGATGCACTTCCTGCCCGACGTCTACGTCACCTGCGACGTCTGCAAGGGCAAGCGTTACAATCGCGAGACTTTGGAGGTGCTGTTCAAGGGCAAGTCGATCGCCGACGTGCTCGACATGACGGTGGAAGAAGCCGCCGAATTTTTCAAAGCCGTGCCGCGCGTGCGCGAGACGTTCAAGACGCTGCATCGCGTCGGCCTCGACTATATCAAGGTCGGCCAGCAGGCGACAACGTTATCGGGCGGCGAAGCGCAACGCGTCAAACTCGCCAAGGAATTGTCGAAGCGCGCGACGGGACGCACGCTCTATATTCTCGACGAACCGACCACCGGTCTGCACTTCCACGACGTCGCGAAACTGCTCGAGGTGCTGCACGAACTGGTGGCGCAGGGCAACACCGTCGTCGTCATCGAGCACAATCTCGAAGTGATCAAGACCGCCGACTGGGTGATCGATCTCGGCCCCGAAGGCGGCGACGGCGGCGGCGAAATCGTCGCCTGGGGGCCGCCAGAAGACATCGCCAAAGCGCCGCGCAGCCACACCGGGAAATTCTTGAAGCCAGTGTTAGAGAAGGCAAGCGGGAAGAAGAAGGCGAGGACCGAGGCGGCGGAGTGAACTTTCAGGGTAAGAGAGTAGATCAATTCGGTCGTGGATCGGGGGAATCATGGCAAAGGCAGGTCGTCGCACTAATCCAATTATCCTAAGGGCAGGCATGAGTATCGGTGCCAACGCCGCAGAATTGGATGACGAATTTCTTCTTCCCTGCTTCATTCACCACCCACCGGTAGCGCAGTGTATCGGAATGAATTCGCGCGGCATGGTAATCGATGGCAGAACCGGTTCCGGTAAAACTGCTATTTTAAAATACATCTCAGCGCAGATGCAAAGAACGACCGAGATCGACCCCTTCGACATGTCGATGAGCTACGTTTCCAATTCAGACGTTTTGAATTTTCTTCATGCTATCGGCGCAGATCTCGACCTACTATTTCAAGTTCTATGGAAACATGTTCTTTGCATTGAATTCATTAGATTACGGTTTCAGGTATCAGATGAAACACGATCCACTGGAGTATTCCAATGGATCGCTGAAAGATTCAACAGAGACGCTCGCAAACAGCGAGCCATTAAATATCTGAAGCAGTGGGAGGGAAAATTCTGGGTCACAATGGACCAGAACATTAAGGAGATCACTGAGAAAGTAGAAAATGCAGTGAAGGCTGAATTGGGAGCCGAAATCGAAAAATTCAAAGCTGGCGGCCAGTATGATAAGCGCTTAAGCGTAGGCAAGAAATCTGAATTCGTTTCACGTGTAAGGAAAATAATAAACTCAGATCAACTAGCCGAGCTTGGTGGCGTTATTGAAATTTTGGCCGAAGTAGAGCGCGATGAAAGCGCTATGAAGAATTACTATATTTTGATTGATCGATTGGACGAGGGGTGGGTTGATGTCTCTTTGAGATTCAAATTGACGCGAGCTTTGATTGAATCACTAAAATCATTCAGAAAGATTAGAGACCTCAAGATACTTCTCGCCATTCGGTCCGATGTTTTGGAGCGCGTAGTCCAGGAAACACGCGACCTAACTTTTCAAAGGGAAAAGCTTGATGACTATTTTGTTCATCTTAAATGGACGAAACCTCTATTAAAAGAACTGGTCGATAAGAGGATTCGCTCGCTTTTCAAAAAGCAATATACAGGTGGAGAAATCGGATTTGACGACGTGTTTCCATTCAATGTGGGTAACGCGAATCCCTTTGATTACATCATCGACAGAACACTGATGCGCCCCCGCGACGCAATCGCTTTCGTAAATGAATGTCTTGAAGCCGCTCAAGGCACCTACGAGGTCACTGGCACAACCATCAAAAAAGCCGAAATAAACTTTTCACGTATTAGAAGAGATACACTTGAACAAGAGTGGCAGAGCGCATTTCCAACCATTAAGAGACTTCTGGACTTAATAAGCTCCAGACCAAAGGCTCAATTTTCATCAACAGAACTTTGTTCGTCAAACGACGTAGATAGCTTGGCACTGGAAATCTATAGCCAACCCAAAATTGACTACGATCCAGTCTACGAAGCAGCCAAAGCTCATTGCGATGGCTCAGCACCTGGAATTCTATTCAAAACAATTGTCAGCATTTTGTATCGTGTTGGGGCAGTTGGCGTTAAATTGCGAACAGGTGAGCGTTATAGCTTTGCCCATATTGATCACCCGTTACTTTCAATCTCACAAATCCCGGATGAGGACTTCTCGATACGAATCCACCCAATGCTATGGGGAACGTTTCGTATTAACTAATTTAGGTTGTGGGAGGGGGACGTCACCTCCCAAACAACCTGCCCTGCTTCAGCATCTCCTTGTCGCTGCGCTCCCAGTCCTGCCACAACTCAAGCGCGGCGAGCAGGATCACCAGGCCGCCGAGCGTCGAGTGCCAGAAGCGCAAGCTGCCGGCGTTGAAGTAGCCGAAGATATAGGGCGACAGCACCAGCCACAGACCGAGCAGAATTTGGCCGGTCTCCTCCCAGCGCCGGAGCGCGACGTATTCGAGTTCGGCGAGGAAGAACACCAGCACGCCGACCAGCGCCGCATTCCAGACCGCGGCGTGGTTGACAGCATCGCCCGCCGCCCATGGCGACAGCGCGATCATGAGCCCGAGCGCCATGCCGAACCAGTCTTCCCAACTGCGATGGATCGTAAACAGCCGCGACAACATGGAAGCCTCCTGTCGAAAGAGGCATACGTCTGCGGCGAGACGTTTTGGCGCTCCGACCTTGATAACGACCAGTCCAGCCGCATCGGGGCGTATGTCTGGTTAAAACCTAAGCTCCCCATGCAATCGCGCAAGCCCTTTCCACGACAAAGTTTTGCCATGCACCCGCCTTGTCCCGGCGCTTGCAGCGGTAGAGCGGATCGCTACCATGCACGCAGGAGGCCCTCATTATGACCGATACTGTTCTCAACAACACTGACAAGAACCGCTACGAACTCAGCGTCGACGGCCACCTCGCCGCGACCTACTACCGGATCGCCGATGGCGTCATCACCTTCGTCCATACCGAGGTGCCGGATGCACTGGCCGGGCGCGGCGTCGGCTCGAAATTGGTGAAAGGCGCACTGGACCAGGTGCGCGCGGCGGGGTTGAAGGTGGTGCCGCAATGCCCGTTCGTCAGAGCCTATATTGAAAGGCATCCGGATTACGCGGATCTGCTGAAATAATACGCTCTTCGTTGAAACGGATAACTCCAGCCAGGACCAACCATGCCAGATCCGAGCCGTCGCGTTCGCGACAACACCGCGCTGAATCGCTATGAACTGGATATCGATAGCGCGGTCGCCTTCGCCAATTATCGACGCACCGCAACGGCGGACATCATTACCCACACCGAAACTCCGCGCGCCTTGCGCGGGCGCGGCATCGCGTCCGAACTGATCAAGGGCGCGCTGGGGTTGATTCGCGCCGATGGCCGCAAGGTTGTCGCGGGTTGTAGCTTCGTCGTGGATTATCTGGAGCGGCACCCGGAAGAAGCGGACGTCGCAAGCTAAAGCAACGTGAATTGAAATTGAAAACATAGCAATTGAAAGCAATCTCGCCTTCAAACGAAAAGGCCCGCATCGCTGCGGGCCTTTTGCTATCGGATTGCCGAAGACGATCAGTTCTTCAGATCGTCCGGCACCTTGCCGCCGTTGGCGGCGAGCTTTGCCATCACCTGCTTGTGCAGCCAGATGTTCATCGACGCACTATCGTTGGTATCACCAGTGTAGCCGAGTTCCTTGGCGAGTTCCTTGCGTGCGCCGAGGCTGGAGTCGATATCGAGCGCCTTCATCAGGTCGACGATCGACCGGCGCCAATCCAGCTTCTCACCCTTGGCGGCGACCGCCTTGTCGAGGATCGGAGCCACATCGACCGTCGGCGCGGCCGCGGCACCGGACGAAGCGGGCGCCGCATCGCCAGCCGACCCTGCGGGGGCCGTCGTTCCTGGCGTCGCGGCGTCGGCCTTGGTGCCGAAGATCGCGCCCATGATCTTTCCGAAAATGCTCATCTCATTTTGCTCCTGATGATTGTCGAACGAATGAACCGACAAGGCGAACGAAGGCTCCAACCCGGGAACCAGGATCGCGCGCGACCTTAACGGGTCGCTCTATAATTGCCAATGTCGGGAACTTGTTCCACGCACTGGCGCGGCATCGTGCGCGTGGACAATACGCGAAACTGTCACGATCCCGTCGCAAGCGTGCTTCGCAGCCAGCGTCATGGCAATTTGATACCATTCGTCAGGCCACGCCTGTCTCGCATTTTTGACCGCATCGGTGGCGACAGGCGGCACGAACGGCGC
>JAFKKL010000128.1 GCA_017305595.1 Hyphomicrobiales bacterium
TCACCTTCGCCGACCGCGGCGAAAAGAGGACCTGAACGGAGGACAATATCGGCGGCACAAACGGCCGCCGTCATGCATGCGATTTCGCCTAAGTCCCGAAATGAATGGTGGGCGATGTAGGGCTCGAACCTACGACCCGCTGATTAAGAGTCAGCTGCTCTACCAACTGAGCTAATCGCCCAAGGTCCATCCGGACCCTCTCGGGTGCGCGTCGTTTAGCAAAGCGAACTCCTGATGTCCAGCAAGCTTCTGGCGATTTTCCGACGATAATCCGCAGTTTATCAACGAAAAAACCGCCCCATCGGGGCGGCTTCTCGATATGGGACGGAAATCGGTCGCCTCAGAGGCGGCCGCTGTCCTCACCGCGATCTTCCGCCCCCGGCCGGTCGCGCCGATGATGCTCAAACGCGCCGTCGTGGTGGCGGCGATGCCGCCATTCCTCGCGCCGCATCCGCCGGTCCATCCGGGTCAGCACCGTCAGACGGCGCTTCTGGCCTTCGTCCAGCGTCTTGTAGAGCGGATCAGCGGCATCGGCGATCTTCTTCAGCGCCGAGGCGGTGGCTGCCATGCGATCGGCGCGCTCGCTCAAGCGCACCATGGGGTCGGGCTTCATGGCCGACGCCTCGCCGCTTTGCCGCGCCTGCATCCGGGCATTAGCACGATCGATCCGGAGCTTGACGAAATCGCGCACTGCCGCCTCCACCGGTGGCCACAGCTTCTCCTGATCCGGCGAAAGCTTCAGCCCGGCCTTTACGGCGGCGATCCGTGCATCAGCCAGCGCCGCGCGATCCTCCGGATTGATGCGGGTTTGGTGGTGCGTCCACGGACGCTGGTGGGCATAGACCGCAGTGGAACCGGCAACCGTCAATGCTGCCAGACCGGCAAGAACCAACTTCTTCATCGCAACCTCCTTCATAGGGTGGCGCGAGGATGAATTCAGTCCGGCCTTCGATCAACTTAAAGGTCGGACACGTTGATGAAGGCGCATTCATCAACGTGTCCGCTGTCGTTCGCCGCTACAGCATTCCCAGCATGCGCGGAAGCCATAGTGATATCTCAGGAATGTACGTCACCATGCCGAGGAAGATCAGCATCGTCATCAGCCATGGCCACACCGCGATGGTCAGTTCAGTGATGCCCATCTTGGCGATGCCCGACGCGACATAGAGATTCAAGCCAACAGGTGGATGGCACATGCCTACCTCCATGTTGACGACCATCAGGATGCCGAGATGCACCGGATGAATGCCGAGGCTCACGGCAACCGGGAACAGGATCGGTGCCATGATCAGTACGATCGAGGACGCTTCCATGAAGTTGCCGGCCGCCAGCAGCACGATGTTGACGATCAACAGGAACATCACCCAGTTGACGCCGATCGAGGTGATCCAATTGGTGATCTGCTGCGGGATGTTTTCGTTCGCCATCAGGAACGAGAACAGTACCGCGTTGGTGATGATGTAGAGGATCATCGCGCTCAT
Source organism: Hyphomicrobiales bacterium (assembly GCA_017305595.1). GTDB lineage: Bacteria > Pseudomonadota > Alphaproteobacteria > Rhizobiales > Xanthobacteraceae > 62-47. The sequence continues at coordinate 1,482 of JAFKKL010000128.1, forward strand.
GTTCGCGGAGCCGAGCAGCACCTTCGGCACGTCCTTGAGCGACATGTCGCGATAGACAAACACCGCGATGACAAAGGCATAGACCGCGCTGACAGCGGCCGCTTCCGTCGGCGTGAACAGGCCGGCATAGATGCCACCCAGTACGATGACGATCAGCAAAAGCCCCCACACGCATTTGCGGAACGCCTCTAATCGTTGGGCAAAGGTCGCTTTGGGCATACGTGGATAGTCATTCTTCCACGCGCGGTAGAAAGTCGTGACACCGAGCAGCGTCGCCAGCATCAAGCCGGGAATGACGCCGGCCATGAACATCTGGCCGACCGAGGCCGACGACACGCGATGCCCCGCGGGATCGAGCGCAATGCTGCCGCCGGTGGCCACGCAATAGATCACCATCACGATCGACGGCGGGATCAGGATGCCGAGCGCGCCCGACGTCGTGATGACGCCGGCACCGAAGCGCTTGGGAAAGCCTTGCGCCACCATCGCCGGCAGCATGATCGAGCCGATCGCGATCACGGTGGCCGGCGAGGAACCGGAAATCGCCGCGAACAGCGCACAGGCCATGACGCCGGCGAGACCGAGGCCGCCATACCAGTGCCCGACCATCGAGGTGGCGAAGTTGATCATGCGTCTCGCCACGCCGCCGTGGGTCAGAAAGTTGCCCGCCAGGATGAAGAACGGGATCGCCATGATTTCGAAGTTGTCGATACCGGTGAACAGCTTCAGTGCCACCGACTCGGTCGGAATCTCGGTCATCGTGAAGATGAATGAGAGAACCGTAAGACCGAGCGCGATCGAGATCGGCATTCCGGTCAGCATGAAGACGATGAGTAGCCCGAAAATAAAAATGCTGCTCATTGGGCGACTCCCCTCACGGCCGGCGGGGGTTCGTCAAGATCGATGCCTTCGACGTGTGAATGATCGTGATGCGGCAGTTCGCCGGTTCGCCAATACGAATAAGCCACCTGGAGAAAGCGGAAGCACATCAGATACGAACCGAGCGGAATGCAGAGATAGACGAACCAGCTCGGAATCTCGAGGTCGGGCGACACCTGATCGGTTTGCATCAGGCCGTAGACGAATTTCGCACCCATGGTGCCGATCACGAACGTGAAGAATGCTCCGCACAGCAGGCCGAAAGTGATGACGATATTGCGCCACGGCGGATTGAGCTGGTTGACCACGACGTCAACGCCGACGTGAATGCCGGTCCGCACGCCGTAAGCGGCGCCGAACTTCGCGACCCACACGAACATGTAGATGCAGAGTTCCTGCGCCCATGACAGGTTGATCGGAAACAGGATCGGATAAAGCCAGGACACACCCAGCAGATAGCGATGGGCGACGGCGATGAAGATGATCAAGGTCGCGAGCGCCATCAGCGTCGCGATCAGGATCTCCTCGAGCCGATCGAGGATCTTAAGAAACATGGATGTCCCCCGTGGCGTTGGACGGTTTTGGTTACCGGTGACCTACGCGCAACGCGGCCAGTGCGGCCGTGTTTTCCCCTTCGTGCAAGATCCGGAAAGGCTGATGATACGGCTTCCGAATCGGATCGTATTCAGGTGGCGAGACGAATAGAGTCTGATTCAATGTCATCGAATCAGACTCGTATTTTTATGCACGACGATTGCAGATCGCGATCCGGCGCTGCGAGGCGTGGCCTCTTCCACAGCTCGTGGCGCCGGACGGCATGTCCTCAATCGATCGGCGGACGTCCCTCTTCCTTCAGGAACTCGTTGATCAGGTTCTTGCCGACCCGCGACGAGACCTCCTTGTAGACCGGCAGCATCGCCTTGCGCATCGCATCGTCCTGCTCCTTGGTCAGCTTGATCAACTCGGTTTTGCCGGACTTGCGCATTTCCTCGGGCGCTTCGTTGTTTTCCTTCGCCGACTGACCATTGCCGTACTCGGTGGCTTCCTTCATGGCCTTCTCGAGCTGGCCGCGAATATCGGCCGGCAGACCGTCCCAGAACTTCTTGTTGGCGATCACCGCGTAGCCGATATAGCCGTGATTGGTGAGCGTCGTGTACTTCTGCACTTCGTGCATCTTCTGGGTGTACATATTCGACGGCGTGTTTTCCTGGCCGTCCACCACGCCCGTCTGCAGCGCCTGGTAGACTTCGGAGAACGCCATCACCTGCGGGATCGCGCCGAGCGCACGGAACTGCGCTTCCAGCACCTTGGACGACTGGATGCGGAATTTGAGACCTTTATAGTCCTCCGGCGCGACGAGCTTCTTGTTGGCGCTCATCTCCTTGAAGCCGTTGTCCCAATAGGCCAGGCCGGTAATGCCCTTCTTGTCGAGCAGGCTGAAGAGCTTCTTGCCGAGCGGTCCATCGGTCACTTTCCGGAGCGACGCGAGATCGGGAAGGATGTACGGCAGATCGAAAACCTCGAACTCCTTGACGCCGATCGGGCCGAACTTCGAGAGCGACGGCGCCAACATCTGCACGGCACCGAGTTGCAGCGCCTCGAGTTCTTCCTTGTCCTTGTAGAGCTGCGAATTCGGATAGACCTCGACCTTCACCTTGTTATCGGTGTACTTCGCCGCAAGCTCGGCGAATTTCTGCGAAGCCAGGCCCTTCGGCGTGTTCGGCGCGACAACGTGGCTGAATTTAATGATGATCGGCTGCTGCGCGGCAGCCGGCACGATGAAGCCGAGTGCCGCGATCGCAGCCCCCAGAAACATGATCTTACGCATTCTTCCTCCCGGATTCGATTGAAGTATCGGATCAATCGTTCAACTGAAGCGATACCATCCTTGAAAAGGATAAAGGCCGTCAATACCGGTTTGTCCCCCTCGCGGCTATGCTTCCTTTGTCTGGAGCGGGACAAACCTGTGCTGCAACGCAAAACGCGGCGCCGATGAAGCGCCGCGTTTCTTATGCCTTGGGTTAAAGACGCTGGACGTTGCGCCAGATCAACTTGCGGCAGCCGCCGGCACGTCGCGCTGGCGCTTCATGACGATCTTGTTGAGCGCGCCGAGATAGGCTTTGGCCGATGCCACCAGCGTATCGGGATCGGCGGCACGCGACGTCATCGAACGCCCCTCATGTCCGAGCCGCACCGAAACCTCGGCCTGCGCGTCGGTGCCCTCGGTGACCGCGTGAACCTGATACAGTTCCAGCTTGGCCTCGTGCGGCACCAACGCCTTGATGCAGTTGAACACCGCATCGACTGGGCCGTTGCCCTCGGCTTCCTCGATCTTCACCTGCCCGTCGATATCGAGCTTCATGGTAGCGCGCTGCGGGCCATGAGTCCCGGCGATCACCGTCAGCGAGGTCAGCTTGATGCGGTCGTGCGACGCCGCCATTTCCTGATCGACCAGCGCCTCGATATCCTCGTCGTAGATATCCTTCTTGCGATCGGCCAAAGCCTTCATCCGCGCGAACGCATCCTCGAGCTGGTTGTCGCCCAGCTTGTAGCCCATCTCCTCCAGCTTATGGACGAAGGCGTGGCGGCCCGAATGCTTGCCCAGCACCAATGACGACTGCTTCAGACCGACCATTTCCGGCCGCATGATCTCGTAGGTCGAAGCATCCTTCAGCACGCCATCCTGATGGATGCCGCTCTCATGGGCGAAGGCGTTCCGGCCGACGATCGCCTTGTTGTATTGCACCGGGAACGAGGTCGCAGCCGACACCACCTTCGAAGCGCGGGTCAGCATCGTGGTGTCGATCTTGTTCCAGAACGGGAACTTATCGTTACGCACGTTGATGGCCATCACAATTTCCTCGAGCGCGGCATTGCCCGCCCGCTCGCCGATGCCATTGATGGTGCATTCGACCTGACGCGCGCCGCCAGCAATGCCCGCCAGCGAATTCGCGACGGCCATGCCGAGGTCGTTGTGGCAGTGAACGGAGAACACCGCCTTGTCCGAATTCGGCACGCGCTCGATCAGCGTGCGCATGAAGTGGGTGTATTCCTCCGGCACGGTGTAGCCGACAGTGTCCGGAATGTTGACCGTCGTAGCGCCGGCCTTGATCACCGCTTCGACGATGCGGCAGAGGAAGTCCATCTCGCTGCGGGTGCCGTCCTCGGCCGACCATTCGACGTCGTCGATCTGGTTGCGGGCGCGCTCGACCATGGCTACCGACGTCTCGATCACCTGCTCGGGGGTCTTGTTCAACTTCACCCGCATGTGCAGCGGCGAGGTCGCGATCACGGTATGGACGCGGCCGCGCCTCGCGAACTTCACCGCCTCGGCGCAGCGATCGATATCGGCCGGATGGGCACGGGACAGGCCGGCGATGACGGAATTCTTGGAGCGGCGGGCAATCTCGCTCACCGCCTCGAAGTCGCCTTGCGATGTAATCGGAAAACCGGCCTCGATGACATCGACGCCCATAGTGTCCAGCAACTCGGCAACCTCGAGCTTTTCCTCGAAGGTCATGGTGGCGCCGGGGCACTGCTCGCCGTCACGCAACGTGGTGTCGAAAATGATAACGCGGTCCTTGTCGGACTTGTTGGCGGTCGTCATTGGAAAATTCCTTTGGTCAGGTGCGCCGCATCAAAGGGGCGCTCGGATGGCGGATGATCTCGCAAAACCCCTGAGTGCCCAGGCGCAACCGCCCAGACGGCCCTCAGGGGCCGATAAGAAGCAGTCCGCCAATAAGCAGGGACGACGCCAAGGCAGCCGGAATCGCGACGGGTCGGCCAGCGGCGGCGCCCCCGTGAATTCCATCGATATCGCTGCGAATCGGCATTGCTGGTCCCTTTAGGCGGTATTTTTGGCACAAATCCTTCACGGATCGTTGCCGGGATACCTGCCTGTGGAGATTTTAGACGACAAACGCGGGGTCCCGCAATGCAAAAATACCTGACCGATGGCGGGACCGGTCACAGAGCGCTTTTTGCAGTCTGCGATGCGTCCAACCTCGTCGGCGGCATGAGCCTCTGATATCATGTTTGATAGCGGCAAGCGGCCTGGCAGGATCGGGTCCGCCCGAGCGTCCAGGGAGCTTGAAAGGTCTCATGGCGCTGCATCAAGCCAAGATCTGCATGGGCTGCTGGGAGCACATGCACCTGCCGGTGCCGCTGCGCGGCGTGGCATCGGTGCCGTTCCGTGCGTTCGGCATCCGGCCAAGCCGGATGAATCCCAATACCTGCACCATCTGCGAGATGATGTTCACCAAGGTGATGAAGGCGCGCCACGTCACCATCGATGCGACCGTGCTGTTCGCCGATCTGCGCGGCTACACGAACCTGTCGCAATCCCGCTCCGCCGAGGCGATCTCGTCATTGCTCGATACCTTCTACGACGAGTGTGCGAGCGCGATCTGGGAACACGACGGCATCATCAACAAGACGATGGGCGACGGCGTGCTGGCCATGTTCAATTTTCCAATCAGCCATGCCGATCATCCCGTTCGTGCGCTTCAGGCCGCACGCCAGATTCAGGGGCGTTGGCGCGAGATCGGACACACACTGAGCGAGACTGCGGAGCGTGATGTCGGCGTCGGGATCGGCATCGACTGCGGACAATTGAGTTTTGGCGAGTTCGGTCACTCGCACACTGACATCACCGCGATCGGCACCGTGGTGAACACCGCGGCGCGGGCGCAGGGAGCCGCACTTTCCGGCCAAATTCTGCTGACCGAAGCGCTCTATGAACGCAGCCGCTCCGAGCTTCCGGATAGTCAGGCGCGGGACTATCAGCTCAAGGGATTCGAGACGACGACGCGGCTGTACGCAGCCTGATCAGGATTAACGCGCCGATTTCTTGCCGCTCGCGGCTTTTCCCGCCCTATCCGATCCGGCCTTGCCTTCCTTCTCGAGGGCAATTCGCGCCTCATCGAATTCCGCCAATGCGGCCTTGTCAACCTTCGGAAACTGCAGGTCGAGTTTCTCCAGCGCGTTGACGATTACCGAACCGATCACCACCCGCGCGAACCACTTGCGATCCGCCGGCACGACGTACCACGGCGCGGCGATGCTCGCGGTATGACGGATCATGTCCTGATAGGCGGCCTGATAACGATCCCAGTGCTTGCGTTCGGCAACATCGCCGAGCGAAAATTTCCAGTTCTTCTCCGGCTCGTCGAGCCGGTCGAGAAACCGCTTGCGCTGTTCCTCCTTCGAGACATTCAGGAAGAACTTGAGGACGACGGTCCCATTGCGGGAGAGATAGCGTTCGAACGCCGAAATGTCTTCGAAGCGCTCGCGCCAGATATTCTTCGTCACCAGTTTCTTCGGAATGCGCTGCTTCGCCAGAATTTCGGGATGCACCCGCACGATCAGGCACTCCTCGTAATACGAGCGATTGAAGATGCCGATGCGGCCACGCTCCGGCAGGCAGATCGCCGAGCGCCACATGAAATCGTGATCAAGCTCCTTCGATGTCGGCGTCTTGAAGGAATAAACCTCGCAGCCTTGCGGATTGACACCTTCGAACACGCTTTCGATGGCGCTATCCTTGCCGGCGGCATCCATACCCTGAAAGATCAGCAGCAACGACCAGCAATCCTGGGCGTACAGTTTCTCCTGCAAATCGCTGAGCCGCTTGCGGTTGGCCTCGATGATGGCCTTGCCTTCATCCTTCTCGAGATCGCCGTTCTCGTCGCGCCGGAACAGCTTGAGATGAAATTCTTTCGAACCGTCGACCCGGAACGGATGAACGTAGGGTTCGAGGTTTACTGCTGTCGCCTGCGGAGATTTGTCGGCCATGACGCTTGCATTCCCTCATTCACGACGATGTTTCCAGACTACCGAAACAATCCGATCACTCACACCGTATTCGGCAACCGCGCGGCGAGAAAAGCAGCCATGTAAGGCGGCACCGCAGTTGTGATGTCGCCTTGGCGACGCATCAAATGAATGGCGGCGAGTTCCGGCGTCTCCTGCTTCGCAAGATTTCCCTCGATCCGCCGCCGCAAGGCCTCGCCATCGAGATCGGATTGCAGGCCGCGCATCAGCGCGATCAATGGACCCGCCACGATGCAATCCCAATAGTCGGCGACCTGAAAGTCGGTCATCATCAGCCCGGTTTCTTCCGCGACCTCGCGGGCCACACTGCCGGCGATATCGACCGTCCCATCCCTGACGTCATTGAGATCGGGCGTCCCGGCGGGGAAATAAATCTTGCCAGCGCTGGCGGTATGCGGCGCCATTTCGCCCAGCGCATAGGCCCCGTCGCGACTACGCAGCGCGCCCATGCCGAAACCATTGAATACCGACGCGTCCGGAAAACCCCAATCGCGCCACGCGATGAAACTAGCGAAGTCGGTTTCGAAATACTCCGCGCTGAACGTGTCCGCAGTAAAACACGGGTTACGCCCGAGCAACACGCGCCCGTTCCAGAGTTGCGGCGTCTCGAGCTGCAGCTTAGCGAAATGCACATCGATGTCGCGACGCCGCTCGTCCGCGAACGGCCAGCACCATGGCGTCACACAAAGGTCGAGCCGCTTCACCCGATAAATGGGAAACGATGCCACGCGCTACTTCGCGCCCGCTCCGGCCGCTTTGTCGGCCTGTTCGACAAACGCATTGGTGTAGGTCTTGCTGACGTCGATGTTCGCTTTTGCAACCGCGGGCGAGCCTTCGCTGAACACCGCCAGCACGGCGGTCGCGCCCTTGGGGTCCATGGCGCCGGTCTCCGAATACATCGGAATGGTGTTCTTGAGCGCCGCCAGATAAAGCTCCTTGTTCTTGCCGACCAGTTCCGGCGGCATCTTCGCCATCACGTCTTCCGGCGAATGGGTGTGAATCCACTTCAGCGTGTTGACGATGGCATTGGTCAAAGCCTGCGCTTCCTTCTCGTGTGCCTTGACCCACGCCGCGGTGCTGTACAGCGCGCCGCCCGGATATTCGCCGCCGAACACAGCCAGCGTATCCTTCTGCGTGCGGGTGTCGCTGAGAATGCGCAAATCCTTGTAGTGCCCTTGAAGCACCGTTACCGAGGGGTCCAGCATCACCGCCGCATCGATCTGCCCTTGCTCCATTGCAGCCACCGCCGTCGCACCCAGCCCGACTCCGATCACCGCGGCGCTGGTCGGGTCGAGACCGTTCTTTTTCAACAGATACTTGAGGAAGAAATCGGTCGAGGACCCCGGCGCGCTGACGCCGACCTTCTTGCCGGCGAGGTCCTTGATCGATTTGATTTCGTCGGTGTGCTTCGGCGACACCACCAGCACGAGGCCGGGATAGCGATCGTAGACCACGAAGGCCTGCATCTCCTGTTTCTTGGCCGCGAGATTGACGCAGTGATCGAAGTAACCGGAGACGACATCGGCGCTGCCGCCCAGCACGGCCTTGAGCGCGTCGGAGCCGCCCTTGAGGTCGACCAGTTCGACGCTCACGCCAGCCTTGTCGTATTCGCCGAGTTGCTTCGCCAGCACAGTCGGCAGGTAACAAAGGCAAGCGCCACCACCGATGGCGATTGTCACCTTGCTTTGCGCCATGGCGACACCGGACATCATCAGCAGCGCCAGCATCGGCGCCAGAAGCCTGCCGAAAATCGTCCTCATGATGTTCTCCGTATTGTTCTTGGCGGCAGAATAGATGAGCACACGCGCCTTGAGAAGCGCACCGATCACCTCATTTTTCCGTCATTGCGAGGAGCGTTAGCGACGAAGCAATGACAATTCATCTCTCTAGGTTCTGCTCCCGGCCGTCTCTGGCCGCCAGACCAGCAGCCGGCGCTCCACCAGCGTTACCGCGAGATCGATCAGGATCACGAAAGCCGACAGCACAAACATGCCCGCGAAGACACCGGCGACGTCGAATATGCCCTCGGCCTGCTGGATCAGGTAACCGAGGCCAGCGGCTGAGCCGAGATATTCCCCGACCACCGCGCCGACGACGGCGAAACCGACGGAGGTGTGTAGCGACGAAAACATCCACGACAGCGCCGACGGCCAATAGACGTGCCGCATCAACTGCCGCTCGTTCATGCCTAGCATCCGGCCGTTGGCGAGCACGGTGCCGCTGACCTCCTTGACGCCCTGATAGACGTTAAAGAACACGATAAAGAACACCAGCGTGACGCCGAGCGCGACCTTCGACCAGATGCCGAGCCCGAGCCACAGCGTGAAGATCGGCGCCAGAACGACACGCGGCAGCGCATTCGCCATCTTGACGTAGGGATCGAACACCGCGGCCACCATCGGCTGCCGCGCGAACCAGAAACCAAACAACACTCCGCCGACAGAACCAATTACAAAGGCAAGGATCGATTCCCACAGCGTGATCGCCAAGTGTTTCCAGATTACGCCGGTCGTAAACCAATCGACGATCTGAGCACCGACATCGACAGGATTGGAAAAGAAGAACGGCGGCAGCAGCATCACACCGAAGACCGGCACCGTGCTGAACACGTACCAGAGCACGAGCAGCACGACCGCCACCAGCACTTGATAGAACAGCAGCGTCACCCGTGACATCGCGTTATGCCTTCATCACGCGGTCGCACCCTTCGCCTTGGGGCGGCGCAGATGCTCGTCAAGGCGTGGCATGATCTCCACGAAATTGCACGGCCGCGAGCGATAATCGAGTTGATGCGCGAGAATGCCGTCCCAGCCGTCCTTGCAGGCACCGGGCGAGCCCGGAAGGCAGAAAATGTAGGTCGCGCCGGCGACGCCGGCGGTCGCGCGGCTCTGGATGGTCGACGCACCGATCTTGGCGTGGCTCAGCATATGGAAAGCAATGGAGAAGCCGTCCATTCGCTTCTCGAACAGCGGCTCGATCGACTCCGGCGTCACGTCACGGCCGGTGAAGCCGGTACCACCGGTGGTGATGATCGCATCGACCCCCGGATCGGCAATCCATTTGCGCACAATGGCACGGATCGCCTCGACATCGTCGGTAACGATCTCGCGCGCCGCAAGGCGATGGCCTGCGTTGGTCAGTCGATCCGCCAAGGTCGCGCCGGACTTGTCGTCCGCTAGCGAGCGGGTGTCTGACACCGTCAGCACCGCGATGTTGAGTGGGATGAATTGTTTCGATTCATCGATGGACATAACGATACCTTGATCAAGGTGAGGCGCGCTTCCTCTCCCCCGTTCTTACGGGGAGAGGGTTGAGGTGAGGGGCTGCGAATGCAGCAAGAAGCCCCTCACCCGAATTACTGCGCAATTGGACCTCTCCCCTTAAGAACAGGGAGAGGTGAACGACAGCGGAAACGATTCGCGTCACAAATTATCGGTCGCAAACGTATTGCACGCCTGCACGGTGCCCTGCTGGTAACCGGTCATGAACCAACGCTTGCGCTGTGCCGCCGAGCCATGCGTGAACGAATCCGGCACCACACGACCGGTGGCTTGCTTCTGCAAAGTATCGTCACCGATCGCAGCCGCCGTCGTTAATGCGGCATCGATATCGCCCGCCTCCAGAAAGCCCGGCCGCTTCTTCGACTCTCGATTGACCCAGACGCCGGAGAGACAATCCGCTTGCAACTCGACCTTCACCTGCAACGCATTGGCTTCGGCCTTGCTGCCGGCCTGCTGCTGCAGGCGCGTCACGCGCGGCAGAATGCCGAGCAGGTTCTGGATGTGATGGCCTGCTTCATGCGCGATGATATAGGCGGCGGTGAACTTGCAGGCGTTGCCGGAGCAGCCGCGAAACCGCGTCTCAACCTGACGGAAGAATCCGGTGTCGAGGAATATCTGTCGGTCCGGCGGACAATAGAACGGCCCCATCGCCGATTGCGCCATGCCGCAGCGACCGCCGTTGGTGACGTTCTTGAACAGCACGATGCGCGGACCGGTATACTTCTGGCCGCTGGCAGAAAATATTTCGTCCCAGCGATCGTCGATTTCGCCGAGCACGCCCGCGATCATGCTGCCCATCTCGTCGCTCGGCGCGCCGCTCTTGGCCGGGCCGGAGCGACGGTCGGTCTGATAGGTCGGCGCCTGCTGGCCGCCGGTGAGGATTTCCGCGCCGCCGATCAGGATGCGCGGATCAATGCCGAACGCATAACCAAGCAGGCCGAGCACGATGACGGTGCCGATACCCAGACCGCCGCCGCCCATCGGCAGGCCGAAGCCGCCACCGCCACCGCCACCATCATCGCGGCGATCGTCGATGTTGTCGCTGCGGCGGAAGTCATCGTAGCGCATGGTGCATGTCCTCATCGTTCGGATGGCATCGGCCATCGCTCAACAGCCGCACAGACGTAGATTACTCCGGCCGTCAATCAATAGTCCGCCCGGCAATTATTGCCTAGTTTGAATTATTTTCCAATTAAGCCGATTTTTACTTTGCCACGTCAGTGTAGCGCCAGTCGGTTGTTTAGTCCCGCGTCACCGACAGCGTCGCCTGAGTCAGAGTCATTGAGTCATGGTTGTGTCGCGTCGCGGGGCGTCTGCAAGGGCGCCCCGCACCAAATTCGAGTCTGTACCGCGTACCGAGATTTCGATCCCGAGTACCCAGGTTATCGTCGGCGATTGCGTCGCCGAAATGTCGAAGCTGCCTCCCGGCTCGGTCGACCTCGTGTTCGCCGATCCGCCGTATAACTTGCAGCTCAAGGGCGACCTCAAGCGCCCCGACGAATCCCATGTCGATGCTGTCAACAACGACTGGGACAAGTTCTCGTCCTTCGCCGCCTATGATGATTTCACGCGCGCCTGGCTGCTCGCCTGCCGCCGTATCATGAAACCGACGGCGACATTGTGGGTGATCGGCTCCTATCACAATATCTTTCGCGTCGGCGCGATCATGCAGGACCTCGGCTTCTGGGTCCTCAACGATATCGTCTGGCGCAAGTCGAACCCGATGCCGAATTTCCGCGGCCGCCGCTTCACCAATGCGCACGAGACGATGATCTGGGCGGCTCGCGACGAGAACGCCAAGAATTACACGTTCAATTACGAAGCGCTGAAAGCCGCCAACGAAGACGTGCAGGCGCGCTCGGACTGGCTGATTCCGCTGTGTACCGGCGATGAACGGCTGAAGGGCGAAGACGGCAAGAAAGTCCATCCGACGCAGAAGCCGGAAGGTCTGCTGGCACGCGTGCTGCTGTCGTCATCGCGCCCCGGCGATCTGATCGTCGATCCGTTCAATGGCACCGGCACCACCGGCGCCGTCGCCAAGCGCCTCGGCCGTCGTTATATCGGCTTCGAGCGCGACAAGACCTATGCGGCCGCCGCCGAAGCGCGGATCGCCTCGATCCTGCCGCTGCCGGGCGCGACGCTGGCGCCGTTCGTCACCGCGCGAGAGGCACCGCGCGTGCCATTCGCGGAACTGATCGAGCGCGGCATGATCATGCCGGGCGCGACCCTGTTCGATGCCAAGAAGAAGCACAACGCGCTGGTGCGCGCCGACGGCGCGATCATGCTGGGTGATAAAGTGGGCTCGATCCACCGCATGGGTGCGGTGGCGCAAGGTTCCGGCGCCTGCAACGGCTGGACCTACTGGCATATCGAGACCAAGAAGGGCCTCAAGCTGATCGACGAGTTCCGGGCGAAAATCCGCCGCGACATGGCCGCGGCGGGGTAACCTTCCGCGCGTCGTCATTGCCGTGACAAGTCTAACGCTGCCCTAGCTCTGGTGCGGTCCTCGCATCTGCTTCATGGCATCGGCAATGCGCCGCCAGTCGGCAGCGTCCTTGGCGTTGCCTTCCTCCTCGAGACTGGCTGCCTTCTGCGCGGCCTCCGCGATCGCGCTGGCGCCACGTTGCGCCAACAGTTTCCGCGCGTAATCGTGAACCTCCACCGCCTGCATCGCATTCTCCATCCCGTTCAGCCGGGTGTCGGATCCCGGCACAATCCAACTCATGGCTGTAACGCGGCAAATGCCGATTTGTTCCCTCACAATTCATCCAACGCCAGCGCTGAATGGCTTGCACTGCGGTAGCAAATGGCCGCATGGAACCGACCCGCGCACTTTGCAGCCGGGCCCTTCACTCCGGACAGGACATCTTCATGCTGAAGTTCTATTTCAACGGCTCGCCGAACCCGACCAAGGTCGCGCTGTTTCTCGAAGAAGCCGGCCTTCCCTACGAGCCGATCGCGATCGATCCCCGCATCGGCGATCAATTCAAACCGGACTACGTCGCCATCAATCCGAACGCCAAGGTGCCGGCGATCGACGACGACGGCGTCAAGGTGTTCGACAGCAACGCCATCCTGCTCTATCTCGCCGAGAAGACCGGAAAATTCCTGCCCGCCGATAGGCCGGTCAATCGCGGCGAACTGCTGTCGTGGCTGATGTTCGCAGCAACCGGCGTCGGGCCGTATTTCGGCCAGGCGGTGCATTTCAAACACTTCGCGCCAGAGAAGATCGACTACGCCCATAACCGCTACCAGTATGAAGCGCTGCGCCACGCCGGCATCCTCAACGAACGCCTCGCCGGCCGAAAGTACGTTGTGGGCGAGACCTATACCATCGTCGACATGGACGTCTGGGGCTGGGCGCGGATGCTGCCCTTCGTCACCAGCGACGATGTTTTCACGAAGCTGCCGAACCTCAAGCGGCTAATCGACGAGATCAACGCCCGCCCCGCCGCGACCAAGGCCATCGCGCTGAAGGAAAGCTTCAAGTTCAAGACCGAGATGGACGATGCCGCCCGCGCCGCCATGTTCAAGCATCAGACGACGAAGATGGCGTGAGGGTCGGCAACATATCCTCTCCGCGTCATGGCCGGATTTATTCCGGCCATCCACGTCTTTCCCGCTTAAGACGTGGATGCCCGGGACATAGGCGAGCAAAGCGACGCCGTCCTTCGGACGGCTATGCCCGGGCATGACGGGACATCACGCCATCACCCCCGCGAGACGTCGATCACCTCGCCGAAACGCTCGTAGCGCTCGCCGTTGAAACGGATCATCTGCAACTGCTCGACCAGAAAATAGTCGGTGGCACTGGTGTTGATGGTGATGCCCGGCAGCAGCAATCCGTGCGCAACGTTGCGCTGGCTCGCGGCCTGCTTCATGACGTTACCGCGCGAGAGATCGTCGCCGCAGCGTTTCAATATCTCGACCAATAATTCCGACACCACGTAGCTGTAGACCGTCAGCGAATCCTTGCGATCGCCTTCGGGATAGTAGGCGTCGAGAAATTCGTTCCAGGCCTTGAATGCCGGATCGTCCTTCCACGCGTCGTCGTTGGCATCCTTCAAGTAGGCACTGGAAATTACGTTGCGGCAATTCTCGAAGCCGGCTGGCTTCAACACCGCGCCGACCGAGTTGGCGCTGTTGCAAAGATAGTGGTCCGGGCTCCAGCCCAATTCCGCCATCTTGCGGATGGTCTGTGCGGCGAATTTCGGCGTCGACATGCTGACCACCACGTCGCATCCGGCGGCATGCAGCGTCACCACCTGGCTATCCACGACAGGATCGGCGGTTTCGTAAGAGCGCTGCGCCACGATCATCGCGACACGATCGCCAAGGCCGTCGATCTTGGCCTGCGGCCGCGTCGCCATGATATGCCGGGCGAAGGCGCGCCCCTCGCTCTGGTAGCTCGGGATGAATCCCATCGTCCACGGAAAGTGCGCGGGATCGCCGAACTTGGTCGCACCCGAGGCGACGAACAGTTGCGGCACCTGCTTCGCGTTCATGTATTTCATGATCGCGGAATTGGTCGGCGCGCCGAGCGACCCGAAAATCAGCAGCACCTCGTCGTTCTCGACCAGCCGCCGCGTCTGCTCCACCGCCTTCGGCGGGCTGTAAGCATCGTCATAGCTAAGATACGCGACCTTGCGACCATTAATGCCCCCGCGATCATTGATCATGCGGAAATAGGCGGCCGGCAGTTTACCGAGCACGCTATAGGCGCTTGCGGGCCCGCTATAGGCATTGGTGTTGCCGATGCGAATCTCGTTCGCGGACGCGGCCTGGGCGCGGACCGGAATGAAACCGGCGACAGCCGCGCCAAGCACCGCGCGGCGGCTCAATAGAAGATGGTGATCAGTCATACTTCAGGACGCGGCCTCGATTGCCAGCGCCCTGCGCACGCTGTCGCGCGTCATCATCCGCGCATAATGCTCTCCGATCCGCGGAAAGTCGGCGCGATTGACACTGTCGCCTTCCATCCACTGCACCAGCGTAAACAGATACGGATCGCAAATCGTGTACTGCTCGCCCATCACCCATCGGCCGCGCAGCATGTTGTTTTCAATCATCGCGTAGCAGGCGCTCATGGTCTTCGGCACCATGCGCTGCATGTCGGCGAACGAGGATTCCTCCGTGGCCCAGCGGTAGCCGCGCATCCGATGGGCGTGGGCGATATGCACCGTCGAGCAGAGATAGCTGGTGAATGCC
Source organism: Hyphomicrobiales bacterium (assembly GCA_017305595.1). Lineage (GTDB taxonomy): Bacteria > Pseudomonadota > Alphaproteobacteria > Rhizobiales > Xanthobacteraceae > 62-47. The sequence goes on from JAFKKL010000128.1 coordinate 16,682, forward strand.
TGCACCTCGGCAAACGCGAACGGATCGTCGAGCGGCGCCAGTTGCGCGGCAGGATAGCTTTGCGCGATGAAAGCCAGCATCGCCGGTGTCTCGGTCAGGATGCCGCGTTCGGTGACCAGCGACGGCACCCGTCCCTTCGGGTTGATCGCCAGATATTCCGGGCTGTTCTGCTGGTTGGTCTTGAAACTGATGCGCACGGCTTCATAGGGCGCGCCGGCATCCTCCAGCGCGATATGCGAGGCCAGCGCGCAGGTGCCGGGCGTGTAGTAGAGTTTGAACATGACGGGTCCGGAGATCGATAGAATGGGGCCACGGAAGCGGCGGCCGGAACCAACTTGGTACGCCACCTCCCTTCACCCAACAAGCCTTTCCGGTTGCCCGAGCCCGCGTCTTCATGTCATGACGCCACCGTAATCCGGGAGGCAAGAATGACGGTTCTCATTGCGGGCGGCGGCATCGGCGGGCTGACGCTGGCGCTCAGCCTGCATCAGATCGGCGTACCATGCCGCGTGTTCGAAAGCGTCAGCGAGTTGAAACCGCTCGGCGTCGGCATCAACGTGCTGCCGCACGCGGTGCGCGAGTTGATCGAACTCGGCCTGCTCGACAAGCTCGACGGCATCGGGGTCCGCACCAAAGAACTCGCCTTCTTCTCCAAATATGGCAAGCCGATCTGGAGCGAGCCGCGCGGGCTGGAAGCGGGCTACAAGTGGCCGCAGTTCTCGGTGCATCGTGGCCAGTTGCAGCAGATCCTGCTCGACACCGCCATCGAACGCCTCGGCGCCGACAACGTCCTCACCAGTCATCACCTCGTCGACTGGACCGAGACGCCGGACAGCGTACGCGCGAACTTCATCGACAGGGCGACCGGCGAAAGCGCCGGCAGCTACGAGGGCGCGCTGCTGATCGCTGCCGACGGCATCCATTCCGCGATCCGCGAAAAGCTTTATCCCGACGAAGGCCCACCGCTATGGAACGGCCGCATCCTGTGGCGCGGCATCACCGAGTCGGACGCGTTCCTCACCGGCCGCACCATGATCATGGCCGGCCACGAGATCCTGAAATTCGTCTGCTACCCGATTTCGCGCGAGCCGGACGCGCGCGGCAAGCACCGCATCAACTGGGTCGCCGAGCGCCACATGCCGCCGACCTATCAGTGGCGGCGCGAGGACTATAACCGCACGGCGAAACTCGACGAATTCCTGCCGTGGTTCGAAAACTGGAATTTCGACTGGCTCGACGTTCCCGGCCTGATCCGCAACTGCCCGCACGCGTATGAATATCCGCTGGTCGACCGCGATCCGCTCGACCGCTGGACTTTCGGCCGCGTCACGCTGCTCGGCGACGCCGCGCATCCGATGTACCCGATCGGCTCCAACGGCGCGTCGCAGGCGATCCTCGACGCACGCGTGCTGACGCGTGAAATTCTGGCGCAAGGCGAAACTTCGGCGGCGCTGGAAGCCTATGAGGCCGAGCGGCGTCCGGCGACGACCGAGCTGGTCAAGCTCAACCGTCGCAATGGTCCCGAGCAGGTGATGCAACTGGTCGAAGAGCGCGCACCGGACGGCTTCCATGTCGTCACCGACGTGCTGTCACAGCAGGAACTGGAAGACATCGCCGCGAACTACAAACGCGTCGCCGGCTTTCAAGTCGAAGCGCTCAACGCCAAGCCGCCGATCGTCCCGCGCCCAGCCGCTTGAGTCCTCCGAACTGACGACATGTATATAATTTCACCGTGGCTTCGTCTGCGGTGAGGAATGCTGGTGCACGATCCGCCACTGGCCATCGATGTTCACAACGACGAAACTGTACCGGGCGGGCATCACGAAGCTCTCGCCGCCCGGTCGCGGACCGGAAAATTCATAGAGCCCCGATAGAACTACGGCCGCATCCGCGATGTCTGTCACGGTTGGTGCGTCAATCAATTTCACCTGCATCCTGCTTTTCGCGACAGCCGCGAAATAGGTTCTCACGTCTTCCGAACGTGTGGTGAGAGTGGGACTGATCGTCCCAAAAAGCGTGGCGTCCGGTGAATACAAACCGGCAATCGCGTCGACATCGCCCGCATTGAATCCAGTTACCCAAGCCACCAGAACGCCAGCCGCATCATGTTGCATGCGTACTCCCGTTGACCGTTCGCCGCTATCCGTCCAATCCGTGCGCGATCACCTTACGCATGACACTAGGCAAGGCCTCGTCGTGCAGCGTCGCCAGCGGCACCCAGCGCATTTCTCCCGGCGCGCGCGTCCGTGCAGGCACTTTCGCCGTATAGACCACAAGCTCGAGTGGGAAGTGCGTGAAGACATGGGTGACGATACCCGCCTTGCGGTGCCATCGCGTCACGCCATTGATGGCAGGCGCCTGCGCCAGGGCCGCATCGTCCTCGTGCCCAGCCAGCCATTCGGAATTCGGCACTTCAGTCATGCCGCCGAGCAAGCCTTTCGCCGCGCGAGTTCGTACCAGCAACGCGTCGCCGCGTGTCACCACGAAGGCCGCGCCACGCCGCAACGCGCCGGTTTTCTTCGGCGCTTTGCGCGGAAACGTTTCCTGATCGCCGCGCGCTCGGGCAGCACAACCGTCGTCGAGCGGACACAGCGAACAGGCCGGCTTCTTCGGTGTGCAGATGGTGGCGCCTAGATCCATCAGCGCCTGTGCGCTGTCGCCCGCGCGCGACGGCCCAAGCAACGTCGCGGCCAATTCCTGAATGCGCGGCTTGGCCTGCGGCATCGGCTCCTCCACCGCGTAAAGCCGCGACACCACGCGCTCGATGTTGCCGTCCACCGGCATCGTGCGGCGGTCGAAGGCAATCGCCGCGATCGCCGCCGCCGTATACGGCCCGATACCGGGCAGCGTGCGCAGCCCCGTCTCCGTATCGGGAAAATTGCCGCCGTGATCGCGCGCCACCGCCACTGCGCAGGCATGGAGGTTGCGCGCCCGCGAGTAATAGCCGAGCCCCGCCCACATCCTCAGGACATCGTCGAGCGAAGCACGCGCCATGGCGGTGACATCCGGCCAGCGCGCGATGAACTTCTCAAAATACGGCCCCACCGCCTTCACGGTGGTCTGCTGCAACATGATTTCCGATAGCCAGACGCAATACGGATCGGCGGCTTCGCCCGGCAGCGCGCGCCACGGCAGGCGGCGGCGATGACGATCATACCATGCCAGCAGCCGCGCGGGACGGTCCGACGCGTCAGCTTTCTTCCGCCTAGATGCCAAGCCTGTTAAAGTCATCGGCGTATCTACGCAAAGCGCATCCCCATGTCCAAGCCCGGCCCTATTACGGCGAAACCGCTATCCACACTGCTGGGCGGGGTATTTTCCGACGTGTTTGCCAAGCAGGGGTTTGCCTCGCGTGAACTGGTCACCCGCTGGGCCGAGATCGCCGGGCCCGAGATCGCGCGCCATTCCGAGCCGCTGAAGATGCAATGGCCGCGTCCGGTGGAAGGCCAGCCGCAGGAGCCGGCGACGCTGGTGTTGCGGGTCGAGGGGCCGATGGCGCTGGAAATTCAGCATATGTCCGACGTCATTTTGCAACGGGTCAACCGCTTCCTCGGCTGGAACGCGGTCGGCAAGCTGGCGTTACGTCAAGCACCGCTATCGCAGCCGTCGACGCGCAAACCTCCGAAAGCGCCGGACGCCGCCGCGGTGGCGCGGGTCGCCGAAACGCTTGGCACGATCGAGGACAACGATCTGCGCGCGGCGCTGGCGCGGCTCGGTGCTGCGATCAAGCGAAATTGACGGGTTAGTGACCCAGCGCTGGCAGCCGGCTACTTTGCGCGCCATTGCCACAATCACGGTTTCAAGCTAGCCAGGCGCCATGCAAGGGCGTCATCGAACGCCGATTAAGGAGCTCTCCGTTGATGATCACGCGCCGCGCTTTCAACACCGCCCTGTCGCTGACCGGCCTTGTCGCGGTCGCCGGCCTGTCGCCCTGGCGCTTCATCAGCGAGGCGATGGCGCAGAGCCAACTCGCCGCCGACCTCGCCAAACCACCGTCCCTCCCCGACATGGGACTAGGCCCGAAGGATGCCGCTGTCACAATCGTCGAATACGCCTCGATGACCTGCCCGCACTGCGCCGCTTTCACCGAGCAGGTGTTTCCGAAGATCAAGGAAGCCTACATCGACACCAACAAGATCCGGTTCGTGTTCCGCGAGTTCCCGCTGGACATCAAGGCCGCCGCCGGCTCGATGCTGGCGCGCTGCATTGCCAAGGATGATCCGCAGAAATATTTCGCCGCCATCCACACCCTGTTCAAGCAGCAGGAAACCTGGGTGATGGGCAAGACCAGCGAGCAACTGGCGCTGATCGGCAAGCAGGCCGGCCTGAGCGAGGCCGACGTCGACAAGTGCCTGAAGGATCAGGCGCTGCTCGACAAGATCGCCGCCGACCAGAAATTCGCCAACGAGAAACTTGGCGTGAATTCGACGCCAACGTTCTTCATCAACGGCGAGATGATCAAGGGCGAAACCTCGTTCGAGGAATTCGACAAGCGCATCAAGGCGATCCTCAAGACCTGAGGCCCGTGTCCCGGACGCGGTGCATCGTGCGGCATGCCGCGTGGTGCACCGCAGAGCCGGGACCGCGCCGACGTAAGCTTTGATGGTCGGGCCTATTGCCGTAACAGTCCCGGCTCTGCGAAGCGGCATGAAGGATGCCGCATCGCGTCCGGGACACCGCCTCTGATGGCGGGAACTTCGGCGCGCGAGCGCTTGCGCGCTGCGATGTTCTGCTTAAGTCCCGCAAAAGCCATTGGAAAAGCCGTTTTGCGCGGTTGCCCTGCCGGCTGGGGCTCGCCATTGTCCAGTTTCGCGAGATGCGCGACTCAGGGGCCACCCACAATACTACATATGGTATGGTGGCGGCGGGCTGATTCGCGTCTTGCCAATAGGGCATGTCATTCATGAAACTTACGCGCCTTCGCCTGCACGGATTTAAATCCTTTGTCGAGCCGACCGACTTCCTGATCGAGCCGGGTCTCACCGGCGTGGTCGGGCCGAACGGCTGCGGCAAGTCCAATCTGGTCGAAGCGCTGCGCTGGGCGATGGGCGAGACGTCCTACAAGTCACTGCGCGCCACTGACATGGAAGCGGTGATCTTCGCCGGCACCAACGGCCGCCCGGCGCGCAACCACGCCGAAGTGGTGATGACCATCGACAACGCCGACCGCTCCGCGCCGGCGGCGTTCAACGATCAGGAAATTCTCGAGGTCTCGCGCCGCATCGAGCGCGACGCCGGCTCGGTCTATCGCATCAACGGCGGCGACGTGCGCGCCCGCGACGTGCAGATCCTGTTCGCCGATGCCGCCACCGGCGCGCGGTCCCCGGCGCTGGTCCACCAGGGCAAGATCGGCGAGATCATTCAGGCCAAACCCGAGCAGCGCCGCCGCGTGCTGGAAGACGCCGCCGGCGTCGCCGGCCTTCATGCCCGCCGCCACGAGGCCGAATTGCGGCTGAAGGCGGCCGAAACCAACCTCACCCGCGTCGAGGATGTGATCGGGCAACTGTCGAGCCAGGTCGAGGGTCTCAAGAAGCAGGCGCGGCAGGCGATCCGCTATCGCGAGGTTGCCGCCCGCGTGCGCAAGGCCGAGGCGACGCTGTTCCATCTGCGCTGGCTGCAAGCCCATGCCGACGTCAATGACGCAGGGCAAACCCATGACCTCAGCGTCCGCGAAATGGCCGAGCGGACCCAGCATCAGGCCGAGGCCGCGCGCATCCAGGCCATCCGGGCCGCTGAACTGCCGGCGCTGCGCGACGCCGAAGCCCGCGCCGCCGCCGGGCTGCAACGCCTCAACAACGCGCGCGAGATGCTCGACCGCGAGGAGAGCCGCGCCAAGGAGCGCGTAGTCGAACTCGACCGCCGGCTGACGCAGTTCTCCGCCGACGTCGAACGCGAGCAGCAGCAGAATCTCGATGCCGACGCGGCATTGGCGCGGCTCGATACCGAGGACGCCGAACTCAAGGAAGAGATCCGGACCCGCGTCGAGTTGCGCAGCGGCGTCGACGAGCGTGTCTCCGACGCTGAGACGACGCTGGCCGCCGCCGAGCGCACCTTCACCGAGTTGACCACGGCGCTGGCCGACCTCACCGCGCGCCGTACCCAATTCGAAGCTAACGTGCGCACTCATCGCGACCGGCTGGCGCGGCTCGACCATGAGATCGCCACCGTCAATGCCGACGTCGAGCAGATCGCGGCACAGACCAGCGGTTTTGGTGATGTCGATGCGCTTGCCGGCGCGGTCGAAGCGGCACAGGACATGCTGGGCCAGGCCGAGTTCACGGTGCAGACCGCCGAGGCCACGCACGTCGTGGCGCGGCAAGCGCTGGAAGCGAGCCGCGCGCCGCTGACCGAAGCCGACAAGCGCGTGCAGCGTCTCGAAACCGAAGCGCGCACGCTGTCGAAAATCCTCAACGGCGAGACCAAGAACCTGTGGCCGCCGATCATCGACGGCGTCACCGTCACCAAAGGCTACGAGAAAGCCATCGGCGCGGTACTCGGCGACGATCTCGATGCGCCGGTCGATCCCTCCGCGCCGATGCGCTGGACCGATACCGGCGTCCTCGAAGGCGACCCGGCGCTGCCCGAAGGCGTCGAAGCCCTCTCCGCCCATGTGCAGGCGCCGCCGGAACTGGCGCGCCGTCTGGCGCAGATCGGTATCGTCGCCAAGGAGCGCGGCGCAGAGCTGGTGTCGCAACTCAAAACCGGCCAGCGGCTGGTGTCGCTGGAAGGCGACGTCTGGCGCTGGGACGGCTTCATCACCGCCGCGCACGCACCGACCGGCGCGGCCCGCCGTCTCGCCGAGCGCGCGCGCCTGGTCGATATCGAGAACGAACTCGAGCAAGCCCGCGAGGATGCAGCACTCAAGCGCGGTGCCTTGGAAGCCGCCGACGCCGAACTCAAGACGGCAGCGGCCGAGGAAGCTGCGAGCCGCGAAGCCCTGCGCGCCGCCCGCCGCGAAGTCGATGCCGCGCGGGAACGCCTTGCCAATGCCGAGCGCGAGATCAATCGCCACGCCGCGCGTAAATCGGCGCTGACCGAGGCGCAGACCCGTCTCGCAGCGGATCGTGCAGAGGTGGAAGCCGCGCACGCCAGCGCGCAAGACATGCTTGCCGAATTGGCGCCGAGCGATGAGGCCGAAGCGCAACTCGCCACCGTACGCGGCGAGATCGAAGGCCATCGTCGCCTTGCCGCGCAAGTCCGCGCCGAGGCTCAGGCCTTGGCACGCGAAGCTGAACTCGCCGATCGCCGCGTGCAGGCAATCATCGCCGAACGCGACCAATGGCAGTCGCGCAAGCAGGGCGCCGCCTCGCAGATCGCCACCATCGAGGCCCGCGTCACCGAAGTGCGCGCCGAACGCGCCGAACTCGAAGATGCGCCGGCGCTGTTCGCCGAGAAACGCGACGCCCTCATCACTGAGGTTGAACACGCCGAGGCCGACCGCCGCGGCGCTGCCGACGCGCTGGCCGAAGCGGAAGCCGCGATGGCGGAAACCGACCGCGTCGCCAAGCTGACGCTGGAAGCCCTCTCCGCGGCGCGCGAAGCGACTGCCCGCGCCGAAGAGCGGATGGAAGCCACCAAGCGACGGCTGGAAGACATCGAGCGCGAAATCCACGACGTGCTGGAGATCGAGCCGAGCGGCCTCGCCAACATCGCCGAGATCAAGCCCGGCGACGAGTTGCCGCCGCTCGACGACACCGAAGCCGAACTGGAAAAGCTGCGCCGCGATCGCGAGCGGCTCGGCGCCGTCAACCTGCGTGCCGAGGAAGAGCTGCGCGAGGTCGAGGAGCAGCACACCAAGCTGACCACCGAGCGCGACGATCTGGTCGAGGCGATCAAGAAACTGCGGCTCGGCATCCAGAGCCTGAACCGCGAGGCGCGCGAGCGCCTGCTCGCCTCGTTCGAGACGGTCAACGCGCACTTCCAGAAGCTGTTCACGCAACTGTTCGGCGGCGGCAGCGCGGAATTGCAGTTGATCGAGAGCGACGATCCGCTGGAAGCCGGCCACGCTGTCGCTCCTGTCCGGCGGCGAGCAGGCGCTGACCGCGATGGCGCTGATCTTCGCGGTGTTCCTCACCAATCCGGCACCGATCTGCGTGCTGGACGAAGTCGATGCGCCGCTCGACGACCATAACGTCGAACGGTTCTGCGATCTGCTCACCGAGATGACCAAAATGACGGACACCCGCTTCGTCATCATCACCCACAATCCGATCACCATGGCGCGCATGAACCGCTTGTTCGGCGTCACCATGGCGGAGCGTGGCGTGTCGCAGCTCGTGTCGGTCGACCTCGAAACCGCCGCCAAGTTCCGCGACGTGGCGTAAGATGCGGCGGGCGGCGCACGTGCCGCCGCTTCGCTCGTCATCTTAGGCTGTCGTCATGCGCGCGGATCTTCCCGCTGAATTGACCGCCGCCCTCGCGCGCGAAAGCCACGGCCTGTCGCGCAGCGACGCCGCGCGCCGCGCCGATGTCATGTCGCAGACCTATCGCGGTGGCGGCGGCTCGGCGGTCATCGCCGATCCGCGCGACGCGCTCGCCTATGCGCTGGTGCGCATGCCCGCGACCTTTGCCGCCGTTGCCGCCTGTCTCGACGCGGTCGCCGCCGCGCGGCCGGATTTCGCGCCGCAAAGCCTGATCGACGCCGGCGCCGGACCCGGCACCGCGACCTGGGCCGCGCGCGCCGCGTTTTCCACGCTGCAAACCCTGTCGATGCTCGACGCCAATCCGGCGCTGCGCGATCTGGCGCAACGGCTCGCCGCCGCGTCACCGGTAATGCGTGACGCCACCTACCGCCTCGGCGACGCCGCGACCGGCCTCGGGGCGCTCGCCGCCGCCGACCTCACCGTCGCCAGCTAT
>JAFKKL010000217.1 GCA_017305595.1 Hyphomicrobiales bacterium
CGACCCGCGAGCGGATGCCGGATGGCAGCGGAAGGTCAGGCAGAAACGTGTTTGACGGCATGTCAGATCCAATCGAACGGCGCGGCATCTCTACGCAGGAACGCTCAGTGCCGTCCTCCGTTGATTCCCCACAAGCATGGAGGAGTCTAATGGGTATCGAAGCGAAGGAACAAGGCAATCTGATCGGCAGCGACAAGGTCGAGGGAACCAATGTCTACGGCGCCAACGGCGAGAAGATCGGTTCCATCGAGCGCGTGATGATCGACAAGCCGAGCGGTCGGGTATCCTACGCGGTGTTGGGTTTCGGCGGCTTCATGGGATTAGGCAACGATCACTATCCGCTGCCGTGGCAGTCGCTGAAATACAACAAGGAGCTTGGCGGTTATCAGACCATGATCACTGAAGACCAAATTCAGGGCGCGCCGAAATACGCCAGCGACAAGGACTGGAACTGGGGCGATCCCGGACGGACGCGCGCGGTGAACGATTATTACGGCGTGCCGCTGGCGTGAGGCGTGTTGCGTTGAATGGCGTTGAGTGGTGTTGCGTAAAAGGAAAGCCCGCCGTGAGGCGGGCTTTTTGTCGTGATGAGTTCAGATGAAAACGAGGCGTCATGCCCGCGCTTGTCGCGGGTATCCACGTCTTTCTTTAATGCAGCCAAGACGTGGATGGCCGGAACAAGTCCGGCCATGACGCTTCATTTGAGCTGTGCTCGCAATGACGGAAAAGCTATCCGTCTTCACCCCTGCTTCGGCCAATACTTCTCGCGCAGATGGCGTTTCACCAGTTTGCCGGTGGGGGTGCGCGGCAGTTCGGCGGCGAAATCGATACTTTTCGGGCATTTGATCGCCGACAGCTTTTCGCGGCAGTAGGCGATCAGTTCGCCTTCCAGTTCCTTGCCCGCCTTCGCCATGTCGTGCGGCTGCACCACCGCCTTCACTTCTTCGCCCATCTCCTCGTTCGGCACGCCGAACACCGCGACGTCGGCCACGGCGGGATGGGTGATCAGCACGTCCTCGGTCTCCTGCGGGTAGATGTTCACGCCGCCGGAAATGATCATGTAGGACTTGCGGTCGGTGAGGTAGAGGAAGCCTTCGTCGTCGACGTAGCCGACGTCGCCCAGCGTCGACCAGCCTTTGTCGTTGAAGGCGCGCTGCGTCTTCTCCGGATCGTTGTGATAGGTGAACACCGGCGCGTCGGCGAAGTACACCTGGCCGATCTGTCCGACCGGCACCTCATTGCCGTCTTCGTCGAGGATCTTCAGCGAGCCGACCACCGCCTTGCCGACGGTGCCGCGATGGCTCAGCCACTGTTTGGAATCCGACACGGTGACGCCGTTGCCCTCGGAGCCGGCGTAATACTCGATCAGGATCGGTCCCCACCACTCGATCATCCTGGCCTTGACCTCGACCGGGCAGGGGGCCGCGGCGTGGATCGCGCCCTTCAGTGTCGAGACGTCGTATTTGCTGCGCACCTCGTCGGGCAGCTTCAGCATCCGTACGAACATCGTCGGCACCAGTTGCGACTGCGTGATCTTGTACTTCTCGACCAGCTTGAGGAATTCCTCGGCGTCGAAATGCTCCATGATGATCGAGGTGCCGCCAAGCGTGATCGCCATCATGTTGAAGCGCAGCGGCGCCGCGTGATAGAGCGGCGCCGGCGACAGATAGACGCTGTCCTGTCCCATGCCGCACATGTTGGCGCAGAGGAATTTCAGGAACGGGTTCGGCACGTCGATCGGGTTGTTTTCGTGCGCCCGCTTGATGCCCTTCGGCCGTCCGGTGGTGCCGGACGAATAAAGCATGTCGTAACCCGCGACTTCATCGGCGATCGGCGTTTTCGGCTGAGATTCTTCGGCCTCCTTGACCCACGACCGGAAGCCCGGCAACGGCTCGTCGAGCATGTAGAACACGGGGGCGCCGGGTGCGTCGCTGACGAGGCCGGCGATCTGCGCCGCGCATTGCGGCGAGGTGATCACGACTTTCGCGCCGCAGTCCTTGACGATGTAGTCGATCTCGTCCTGCTTCAGGTAGCGGCTGATCGCGGTGTAATAGAGTCCGGCGCGTTGCGCGGCCCAGCAGATCTCCATGAACGCCAGCCGGTTTTCCAGAAGGAAGGCGATGTGATCGCCGGCCTTGAGGCCCAGCGAGCGGAACAGGTGCGCGCCCTGATTGGAGAGTTCATCGAGTTCGCGATAGGTGATGGCCTTGCCGGTGCCGGCCATCTGATAGGCGATCTTGTCGGGCTGGGTCTTGGCGTAGTGCGACGGGTGGGTCATCGGACTCCCTGGGCGTTTCCTGATTGTATTGTTGGCGGATTGGGGCGGCC
>JAFKKL010000218.1 GCA_017305595.1 Hyphomicrobiales bacterium
GTCCTCGCGGGTGCCGCCCGGGCTCTGCACTGGCGCCCAGACTTCCACCTTGTCGCCGGTGACGTTGGCGACCGCGACCGGCGGCTCCATGCTGGCATGGGCGAGGTGAGGGATGTAGTACTCGCCAGTGACGACCTTGTCGGCGCTCTTGAGCGCGGCATCGACATCGCCTTCCTTGCGCACGACAAGGCCGGGCTTGCGCGCGGCTTCTTCCAGTTGCTTGCGATAGGCAACGGAATCGTAGCTGGCGTTGGCGCCATCGTCCCACTCGACCTTGAGGGCTTCGCGACCCTTGATCGCCGCGCCGGTGTTGCGGGCGATCACCGCGACGCCGCCGAGCGGCTGGAACTTGGACGGCCACGGCCACCCCTTCACTTCGACGACCTTCTCGACGCCCACGACTTTCATCGCGTCGGCCGGATCGAACGACTTCAGCTTGCCGCCGGTCACCGGCGGACGCGCGATCACGGCATACTTCATGCCGGGCAAGCGCGTATCGATGCCATAGTGCGCCTTGCCGGTGGTGATGTCGTGCAGGTCGACGATGCTGACCTGACCCTTGCCGAGATAGCGGAAGTCTTTCGGGTCCTTCAGCTTCAATCCGTTGATATCCGGCACCGGCAGCTTCGCGGCATCATCGGCGAGTTCACCGAAGCCGATACGGCGGCCGCTCGCGGCATGAACCACTTCATGATTTTGCGCCCTGACCTCGCTTGCCGGCACGCCCCAACGCTTGGCGGCGGTTTCTTCCAGCATCGTTCGTGCGGCAGCACCGATCTGGCGCATCGGAATCAGGTAATGCCGCGTGCTGCGTGAGCCGTCGGTGTCCTGATTGCCGAACGTCTTCTCGTCGCCGTGGGCCTGCTTGACCTTCACGCGCGACCAGTCCGCTTCCATTTCCTCGGCGACGATCAGCGGCAGGCTGGTGCGGACGCCGGTGCCCATCTCGGCGCGATGCGCGATGATGGTAACGACGCCGTCGGGCGCGATGGCGACGAACACGCGCGGATCGACCACGACGCCATGAGGCATCTTGCTCGCGCCGGTCTGGTATGCGGCAAACGCCTGCCGCGACATCAACGGTGCGGCGAGGACGAGGCCGCCGGCAACGCCGAGGCCCTTCAGGATGCCGCGCCGTGAAATCTTCTCGACCTTGATGCTGTGCTTTTCGAATTCGTGAAGCGTTTTGGGATCTGTGACGATGTTCATGATCAGACTCCCGTCGAAGCGAGATGAACCGCGTTCTCGATGCGCTGATAGCAACCGCAACGACAGATGTTGCCGGCCATCGCCTCGCGGATCTGGTCATGTGTGGGTTTCGGATTTTCGGTCAATAGCGCAACGGCCTGCATGATCTGGCCTGCCTGGCAGTAGCCGCATTGCGGCACGTTGACCTGACGCCATGCCTTCTGAACCGGATGATCTCCGGTCGGATGCAAACCTTCGATGGTGGTGACCTCGCGCCCGGCGACGTCGGAGATTGCAGTGACGCAAGCGCGCACGGCTTGCTTGTCGACGATCACCGTGCAGGCGCCACACAGCGCTTCACCGCAGCCGAACTTGGTGCCGGTAAGGCCGGCTTCATCGCGCAGGAACCACAGCAGCGGCAGATCGGGATCGCCATCCCAGGATTGCTCTTGGCCGTTGATTTTGACTTTGATCATGATCGTTCCTCGCTCTTCATAAGCTGATGTTGCGGCGAGGATGTGAGCACGAACATGTTTCGCAGTCACTCAACAGTCTCGACGCAATTTTGACGACGCGCCAAAGGTAGGTGCAACGATATGATAGCCGCGACCGGGAGGCAAACGACGTTTGCGGCGCACAGCTTATCTCGCTACCACAAGTGCGTGACAACTTGATTGAAGCTGGCGGGATGCAGTCATGCGACTTTGCCGAAGCATGACTCCGTCGGTATTCGCGGTGCGTCGACAAGGATTCAAATTCGCGACGTATTGGAAATTTCGCCCCAACTCGGATTCGAATTTCAAACAGCGGTAGCCATCGGATACGGCCTCGCGATCTCGCGGCGTAATGCGCCCGGTTTTTGCGAGTAACGCCTCGCCCTCTCTTGAGAAGAGGGCGTGCGGAACGCCGGACGCATGGTGCGTCCGCAGCCTCATGCGCATAAAAAACAAGCGCACGAGTTAGCCACCACGAAAGCACCGGACACATCCGGCGTTCCGCACGCGGTGGTTTTATCGGCTTGCTTCGTGCTCTCCCCGGCAGCGATTGATCCGCTTGGGTTCGTCACCGTCGGTCGATGCTTACATCGCCGCTTCGGTTGAAGCGGACGGCGACGCATCGCCTTGATGCCAGCGAC
>JAFKKL010000129.1:0-1961 GCA_017305595.1 Hyphomicrobiales bacterium
GAACTGTCCTTCGGGCGCAAAGCCGCGATTGATCGCGACTGCGCCCGCGCCTTCGACTTGCGCCTGCGCGAATACCCAAACGCCGGGACTGGTGATGCCGGCGCGGACGGCGGAGCCTGAACTGAAGACGTGCGCTTCGGGCTGCGGTTCAAAAGTGGCCGTGAACGTCACGCGGCGAAACTCGTCGTGTGCTTGCGTGAGTTTCGGCCAGTCGGCAGCCGCGGGAAGCGGCACGGGCGCGGCGGCAAGCCGCTCGTCGAGCATCGCGATCAAGGCATGCTTCTCGACGCGCCGCTGCAACTGCCAAACGCCGAGTCCGATCAGCATCGCCACGATGACCGCGGAGAAAATGCTGAGCCCGGCAACCCGCCGCAATCGCCCCGCTGCGGCGGTCATGTCGGGTCTCGCTGCGACCATTGGCCTTCGGCTGCCTTGTGATGGAATTGCAGCGAGATCAGCAACGACTTCATCGCGCGCAGCGGCAGCAGCGTGGTGATCGCCACCAGCGGAATCCAGAGCGCGGCGTGAACCCAGAATGGCGGCTGATATTTGACCTCGACGATCAAGGCACAGGCGACCACGATGAAACCGGCGATCAGGATCACAAAAACCGACGGACCGTCGCCGCTATCGGTGAAGGCATAATCGAGCCCGCAGCGATCACATTTCGGCCGCAGTCGAATGTATCCCGCGAACAGCTTGCCTTCGCCGCAACGCGGACACCGGCATAGCAAACCACGCGTGATGCTCTGCGACAGCGTTGTCGAATAGTCGTCCGACATCGATCTTCTTTCCAGTTTGCCGGGACACCCCGGCGAAATGCAAAAGGGCGGCCCTGCGGCCGCCCCTTGTAGCACAATCACTCCACCTTAGTGGGCGGCGTGCGCCATCTCGGCGGCGCCGTGGCCCCACACGTAGATGCAGATGAACAGGAACAGCCACACCACGTCAACGAAGTGCCAGTACCAGGCGGCGAATTCGAAGCCGAGGTGATGGGTCGGCGTGAAGTGACCGGCATAAGCGCGGAACAGGCAGACCAACAGGAAGATGGTGCCGACCAGCACGTGGAAACCGTGGAAGCCGGTCGCCATGAAGAAGGTCGCGCCATAGACGTTGCCGGCGAAACTGAACGCGGCGTGATGATACTCGTAAGCCTGAACGCAGGTGAAGCAGGCGCCGAGCACGACGGTGAGAATCAGACCCCACTTGAGGCCCTTGCGGTCGCCTTCCAGCAGCGCATGATGCGCCCAGGTGACGGTGGTGCCCGAGGTCAACAGGATCAGCGTGTTGAGCAGCGGCAGGTGCCACGGATCGAAGGTCTGAATGTCCTTCGGCGGCCAGACGCCACCGAACAGCGCCTCACGAGTGAAGTGAACCGGGTCGGCCGGGAACAGCGCCGAATTGAAATAGGCCCAGAACCAGGCGACGAAGAACATCACCTCGGAAGCGATGAACAGGATCATGCCGTAGCGGTGGCTGATCTGCACCACGCGGGTGTGGTCGCCCTTGTGCTCGGCCTCGCGAATGACGTCGCCCCACCAGGCGGCCATGGTGTAGAGCACGCCGATGGTGCCGATGCCGAAAACGATCGGCGCGGCGGAGTAAAGGTGGTGCATCCACGAGATCGCGCCGACCGCCATGATAAAGGCCGAGAGCGAGCCGACCGCAGGCCAAGGGCTCGGATCAACGAGGTGGTAGTCGTGGTGCTTCGCGTGCGCCGTAGCCATTGCAGTCTCTCCGTAGGGCGTGCCGCACTAGTCGACACATATTCGTTCAAAAATCAATCACGCGCGTTCAGCGCGGGGGAATTGCCGTCATAGATTTCCCTTGCGTCCGTCCGGCTCGCCTGCGGCGACCGGCTTGGGCGCGGGTTCGCGAACGGGATAGAACGTATAGGACAAGGTGATGGTATCGACGTTGTTGCTCTCGCTGTCCTTTGTGATCGCGGGATCGACGTAGAA
>JAFKKL010000129.1:2053-17630 GCA_017305595.1 Hyphomicrobiales bacterium
CGGCTCGAACTTCCACGGCAACCCGCCGCTCACATTCGAATCGAAGCGCACGGCGATCTTGCGGCCCAGCGGTTGTGACGACGGCAGCGTGGTCGCGACCTGGGTGGTGCCGTTGAAGCCGGTGGCACGACAGAACCAGTTGTAGAACGGCACAGCCGCATAGGCTGCACCGACCATCACCGCGACAAACAGGCCGCAGGCGATGGCAACGCCGGTGTCGCGACGCAAACCGCGCGCACGGCGCGGCGTCGGCTTGTTGCCATCTGTCGGTTCGGGCGCCGTCATATCGACCTACCTTCCGATTTGCCCCAGACCCTCGTCACGTCCCGCTCAGCCCTTCGTCAGTTCCGTCGACCGTCATCACATAGGACGGTTGAGCACCGCCGGTCCCTTCACCAGGGTGACGGCGAAAAACAACACCACCAGGATTCCCAGCGCCACTGCAATCGCGATCGACCGCTCCCGGCGCTTTTTCTTTTGCGCCTCGGTCAACACGATCCCCGGTGGTTGCTCCTCATCCATGGATCGGACTCGTCCCTAGCCGAACTGCGCCAGCACGGCCGCAACCACGACCTCGAGCAGCAGGATGGCGAACAAGGCGAAAAGATAGATCAGCGAAAAACCGAACAACTGGCGCGCGGCACGCACCGCCGGCGCGCCTTCACGGCGCCGATAGACGTTGATCGCAAGCATCAGCATCCAGCCGCCCAGTACCAGCGACGAGACACCATAAACCGCATCGAAATAGCCCAGTGCCCACGGCGAGGCCGCAATCGCCACCAGCACGATGGTATAGAGCAGGATTTGCAGGCGCGTCGCATCGGGACCGGCGACCACCGGCAGCATCGGCACGCCGGCGCGGGCGTAGTCGTCGCTGCGGAACAACGCGAGCGCCCAGAAGTGCGGCGGCGTCCAGAAGAAGATGATGAGGAACAACAGGATCGGCTCGACGGAGAGCGAACCCGTCGCCGCGGCCCACGCCACGACCGGCGGCAGCGCGCCGGCAGCACCGCCGATCACGATGTTCTGCGCGGTCCAGCGCTTCAGCCACATCGTGTAGACGACGGCATAGAAGAAGATCGTGAACGCAAGCAGCGCGCCCGCAACCCAGTTGACGAGGATGCCGAGCGTCATCACCGAGAAGAACGACAGCACGAGACCGAACGCTAACGCCTCTTGCGGCGTCACCCGGCCGGTTGGCACCGGCCGCTTGGCGGTACGCGACATCAGCGCATCGATATCCGCGTCGTACCACATGTTGAGCGCGCCGGACGCACCTGCGCCGACGGCGATGCAGAGGATTGATGTGATCGCCAGCACCGGATGGACGTGCCCCGGCGCGATCAAGAGACCGACCAGCGCCGTGAACACCACCAGCGACATCACGCGCGGCTTGAGCAGCGCAATGTAATCGCCCACGCCCGCCTCGGAGATGCGGGGCGGCAGCGCCAACGAGTGATTATCGACAATCGACAAGATTGCTCTCACTTCCGTAACGGCTTTCGCCGGGACATCGTGGCCCGCGGCGAAAGCGTCGACAACGGCGCGGCGCGTCGAAACGCGCCGCGATGATCATTACTGCACGCGCGGCAGCGTTTCGAACTGGTGGAACGGCGGCGGCGACGACAGCGTCCATTCCAGCGTGGTCGCACCCGAACCCCACGGATTGTCCGCCGCCTTCTCCTTGCGGATCAGCGCCAGCGCCATGCCGTAGAGGAAGATCAGCACGCCGAAGAACGTAATATAGGCGCCGATCGACGACACCAGGTTCCAGCCGGCGAACGCATCCGGATAGTCGACGTAACGGCGCGGCATTCCCGACAGACCGAGGAAATGCTGCGGGAAGAACAGGATGTTGGCGCCGATGAACATCACCCAGAAGTGCAGCTTGGCGATGGTGTCAGAGTACATGTAGCCGGTGATCTTCGGGAACCAGTAGTACCAGCCGGCAAAGATGGCGAACACCGCGGCAACGCCCATCACATAGTGGAAGTGCGCGATGACGTAGTAAGTCTCCTGCAACACGCGGTCGACGCCGGCGTTGGCCAGCACCACGCCGGTGACGCCGCCGACGGTGAACAGGAAGATGAAGCCGAGCGCCCAAAGCATCGGCGCCTTGAACTCGATCGAGCCGCCCCACATCGTGGCGATCCACGAGAAGATCTTCACGCCGGTCGGCACCGCGATCACCATCGTGGCCGCGACGAAGTAGGCTTGCGTCGCACCCGACATACCTACCGTGTACATGTGGTGGGCCCACACCACGAAGCCGATACCGCCGATCGCGACCATGGCGTAGGCCATACCGAGATAACCGAACACCGGCTTGCGCGCGAAGGTCGCGACGATCTGGCTGATCATACCGAAGCCCGGCAGGATCAGGATGTACACTTCGGGGTGACCGAAGAACCAGAACAGATGCTGGAACAGGATCGGGTCACCACCGCCGTCAGCCGCGAAAAACGCCGTGCCGAAGTTACGGTCGGTGAGCAGCATGGTGATGGCGCCCGCCAGAACCGGCAGCGACAGCAGCAGCAGGAACACGGTCACCAGGATCGACCACACGAACAGCGGCATCTTGTGCAGCGTCATGCCAGGTGCGCGCATGTTGAAGATGGTAGTGATGAAGTTGATAGCGCCGAGAATCGACGAGGCGCCGGCCAGATGCATCGAAAGAATCACGAAGTCGACCGCTGGTCCCGGATGCCCCGATGTCGATAGCGGCGCGTACATCGTCCAGCCCGTACCGGCACCGCTGCCGCCCGGCTCACCTTCCACGAAGGTCGAGATCAGCAGCAGCGAGAACGCCGCCGGCAGCAGCCAGAACGAAATGTTGTTCATGCGCGGGAAGGCCATATCCGGCGCGCCGATCATCAGCGGCACCATCCAGTTGCCGAAGCCGCCGATCATCGCCGGCATCACCATGAAGAAGATCATGATGAGACCATGCGAGGTCACGAACACGTTGTACTCGTGGGTCTGGTGGAAGAACTGCACACCCGGATACATCAGCTCAAGGCGGATCGCGACCGACATCGCGCCGCCGATCAAACCGGCGATCAGCGCGAAGATCAGGTACATCGTGCCGATGTCCTTGTGATTGGTCGAGTAGACGTAGCGCCGCCAACCGGTCGGATGACCATGAGCGTGATCGTCATGACCCTGATGCGAAGGAGCTGCTGCCGTGCTTGCCATTTTCGAAATCCTGTCCTGCCGTCTCCGGACCTTGCGATCCTATCGCCCGCCTCGGCCGATGCGAGCGAAATTCCGTACTGCTTGTTACTGTTGTCCCGCTTGCGCCATGGCGTAAGCCCCCGTGCCCGAGGAGGCGAACTTCTTCTTCGCGGTCTCGACCCAGGCTGCGAACTCCTGATCGCTGACGACACGCACCGCGATCGGCATGAAAGCGTGGTCCTTACCGCACAGTTCCGAGCACTGACCGTAGAACATGCCGGTCTTGGTAGCCTTGAACCAGGTCTCGTTCAGGCGGCCCGGAACGGCGTCGATCTTGATGCCGAACGCCGGCACGGCGAAGGCGTGGATGACGTCGGCGCCGGTGGTCTGCACGCGGATCACCTTGTTGACCGGCACAACCATTTCATTGTCGACCGCCAGCAAGCGCGGCTGCTTGTCCTGCGCCATCAGCGAATCGAATTCGATCTTGCCGTTGTCGGGGTAGGTATAGGTCCAATACCACTGCTTGCCGGTGGCCTTGATGGTCAGATCCGCCTTCGGAATGTCGGTCTGCTCGAACAGCAGCCGGAACGACGGGATCGCAATGCCCACCAGGATCATCACGGGAACGATGGTCCAGATCACCTCGATCAGGGTGTTGTGCGTGGTTCGCGACGGCACCGGGTTGGATTTGGCGTTGAATTTCACCATCACCCAGATGAGCAACACCGATACCAGCAGGGTAATCGCGCCGATGATCCAGAGCAGGAAGGTGTGGAACCACTCGATGTTGTCCATCACCGGGGAAGCCGACGCCTGCATCGTCATTTCCCAGGGCTTCGGCTGGCCGACTTCCGCATACGCGACACCGCCAACCGCCAGCGCGATCCCGATAGCCGCCAATCCCAACAACTGCCGGCCGATCTTGCCCCTCGACATAGTCATGCCGCTCGCGCTCCTTGTCATAGACCTCAAAAGCACCCGCCGCCCACGGCGCCCGTGCCAAACGACGCCCCTGACGATAAAGACTGCTGGTCAGATCGTTAGAACGCGTCGAAATCTTGCCTCTCAAATCATAATTCGCCGGTTCTCGCAATGCAGTAGTAGGGGGGACGTGACGCATTTGAAGGGATTGCCGGCAAGCGGTCAAAATAGCCACAAAACCGGATGATTTTCCCGATGCTGCCGCAACGACGCTTGACAGGCGAATTGACGGATGTACCCACGGACGAGACGTTGCGCCGGAACCTGATTCGTCGGCACGGCACACGCATTTTTGGCACGGCCCGCCTTCAAGGCGCCGTCATTGCCGTATCAGTCCAGGGCCGACAGAAACTGGACAGACATTGAAGGGATCGACCCCGATGGGGCCTTCGAACCAGCAAATCAGGCACGAATCCCGCACCCGCCCCTCGACCATGATCCCGGCGCGCCGGCGGGTCGCCCGATGGATTTGCGGGGCCGCGATGGCGTTCCTGCTGTGTGGCGCGGCAATTCCGGCCCACGCCCAGGGCGCGGTCCGCTCGGTGCATGGCGACTGGCAGATCCGCTGCGATACCCCGCCGGGCGCCAAAGCCGAGCAGTGCGCCCTGATCCAGAGCGTGGTGGCGGAGGACCGCTCCAATGCCGGCCTGACCGTGATCGTGCTCAAGACCGCCGACCAGAAAAGCAAGCTGATGCGCGTGGTTGCCCCGCTCGGCGTGCTGTTGCCGTCCGGTCTCGGTCTGAAGCTGGACAATGTCGATGTCGGCCGCGCCGGGTTCGTGCGCTGCCTCCCCAACGGCTGTGTTGCCGAAGTTGTGATGGACGACAAGCTGCTGGGCCAGATCCGCAACGCCAAGACCGCGACCTTCATCATCTTCGAGACGCCGGAAGAGGGCATCGGCTTCCCGCTCAGCCTGAACGGCCTGGCCGAGGGCTACGACAAGTTGCCGTAGCGGCGGGAGGCGCGGGCCGTCTCGACCCGGCGAGGTTATCGCGATTTAACGGGATCGCTTTATCGAGGGCCTCCCCTTCGCGGGCATCCGTGCCTATCTTCCGGATCAAGCATTCCGTTCGCCTCCCTTGTTGCCGTTCCTGGAGCCCGCCATGACCGATCTCGTCGCCACCTCTCTGCTCGACCGCGCGAAACTCGATCGCGACCGGGTTCGCCACGAGGTCGCGCGGGGCTTGAGCGGCGCCGACGACGGCGAGCTTTTCCTCGAATACAGCCAGACCGAAGCCTTGGCCTTCGACAACGGCCGGCTCAAGCAGGCCACCTACGATACCGCGCAAGGTTTCGGGCTGCGCGCCGTCAAGGACGATGCCGTCGGTTACGCCCATTCCTCCGACGTCTCGCTGCCGGCGCTGATTCGCGCCGCCGACGCCGTGCAGGCGGTGCGGGGCGGTTATCAGGGCAGCTTCGCCGCGGCCCCGCAGCACACCAACGTCCGCCTCTATGGCGACGACAACCCGCTCGACGCCCCCGGCTTCGAGGCCAAGGTCAAGCTGCTGGCGGAAATCGACGCCTACGTCCGCGACAAGGACCCGCGGGTGCGGCAGGTGTCGGTCAGCCTCGGTGCGACCTGGCAGGTGATCGAAATCCTGCGCCCGGATGGCGAGAGCTACCGCGACATCCGCCCGCTGGTGCGGGTGAATATCTCGGTCGTCGCCGGGCAAGGCGACCGGCAGGAGAGCGGCAGCAAGGGTTATGGCGGCCGCGAAGGCTATGCCCGCTTCATCGAGACCAAGGCATGGCGCAACGCCGCCGACGGTGCGCTGCGCGAAGCCATCGTCAATCTCGATTCTGTCCCGGCACCGGCCGGCGAAATGGACGTCGTGCTCGGCCCCGGCTGGCCCGGTGTGATGCTGCACGAGGCCGTGGGCCACGGGCTCGAGGGCGACTTCAACCGCAAGCAGACCTCCGCATTCGCCGGCCTCATGGGTCAGCAGGTGGCAGCGAAGGGCGTGACTGTCGTCGACGACGGCACCATTTCGGCACGGCGCGGATCACTGTCGATCGACGACGAGGGTACGCCGACCAACCGCACCGTGCTGATTGAGGACGGCATTCTCGTCGGCTACATGCAGGACCGGCAGAACGCGCGGCTGATGAACATGAAGCCGACCGGCAACGGCCGCCGCCAGAGCTATGCGCACGTCCCGATGCCGCGCATGACTAACACCTATATGCTGGCCGGCCAGCGCGATCCGGCAGAAATTCTCGCCTCGGTGAAGAACGGCATCTTCGCCGCCAACTTCGGCGGCGGTCAGGTTGATATCACCTCCGGCAAGTACGTGTTCCAGTGCACCGAGGCCTACAAGCTCGAGAACGGCAAGCTCGGCGCGCCGCTCAAGGGAGCGATGCTGATCGGCAACGATCTCGCGCTCGATGACGGCATCGGCACCTGCGGCAAACAGGGTCAGGGTGTGCCGGTCGGCGTCGGTCAGCCGACGCTACGAATGGATCGCATCACGATCGGAGGCACCGGCGGATGAGCACGGAGACCACCCGCGCCGCGAAGCCGCGACAACGCTGGCTATCCTCGATCAGCCAGATTGCAGCCATCGTGCTGGCCGTGTTCGTCGCCAAGGGCGCGCTGGCCGAACCGTTCTACGTGCCGTCAGCCTCGATGGAGCCGACGCTGTTGATCGGCGACGCGCTGCTCGCCTCGAAATTTCCCTACGGCTACAGTGCCGCCTCGCTGCCGATTCACGTGACGATCCCGACCACCGAACGCGTTTTCGGACACCTGCCGAAGCGCGGTGATGTCGTCGTGTTCCGTTGGCCCGGTGATACGTCACAAGTCTGGGTCAAGCGCGTGATCGGCTTGCCCGGCGACCACGTGCAGATGCGCAACGGCCAGGTCTGGCTCAACGGCGCACCGGTTGCGCTCAAGGCCGATGGCCTTGGCGAAGCCGAGCGCGATAACGGCTCCAGCGACATCGCCCAGCGCTACATCGAAACGCTGCCGGGCGGCACGTCGCATCCGATTTTCAAACTGCGCATGAACGGCGCGCTCGACAACACCACGGAGGTGACCGTGCCGCCGGGCCATCTGTTCGTGATGGGCGACAACCGCGACAATTCCGCCGACAGCCGCGTGCCGGTCACTGAGGGCGGCGTCGGCCTCTTGCCGGTCACCGATCTTGTCGGCCGTGTCGATGCCATTGTCGGTTCGTGGGACCTCGGCATCCGCAGTCAGCCGGTCTGGACTTGGCTGTCAGGCTTTCGCCTGACGCGTTTCTTTTCGGCGGTGCATTGACGGGCCCGCACGGCATGGGAAACACTGACCCATGCCGATGAATGCCCAGCAGTTCCGACAATTGGTGCTCCGCTTCTCCTCGCTTGATGCGCTGCTCGACGAAGTGGCGGAGTTCGCTTTACCTGACGCCTGGATTGTCGCGGGTTGCCTGACCCAGACGATCTGGAACCTGCAAACAGGGCACGCGCACGGTTACGGCATCGGCGACTACGACGTGTTTTACTTCGACCCTGATCTATCGTGGGAAGCCGAAGACCGCGTCATCGCGCGCATGCGTCCTGTATCGGAGCGACTAGGCCTCGCCGTCGAGGTCCGCAATCAGGCGCGGGTTCATCTCTGGTACACGGCCAAACACGGAACGCCATATCCGTCGCTAAGCCGATCAACCGATGGAATCGACCACTTCCTAACCCGATGCACTCAGATCGGCATCCGACGGACACGGAGCGGCGATGATATCTACGCGCCCTTTGACTTCGATGATCTTGAGCAGATGATCGTTCGGCCGAATACCACCGCCAATTTTTCGGCCTCGGCTTATGTGGCCAAAGCTGCTCGATGGAAGGCGCTTTGGCCTAAACTGACCGTGCTGCCGCCACCGGAGACGATGGTCGCACAGACCGAGGGATCGATGTCATGACCTTCGACGACGTCCGCAGTATCGCGCTGGCGTGGCCGGAAGTCACGGACGGCACGTCGTATGGCACGCCGGCGCTGAAGGTCCGGAAGAAACTGCTGGTGCGTCTCAAGGAAGACGCCGACAGCCTGGTGATGCCCGGCGTGCCGCCCGACGAGCGCGACATGCTGATGGAACGGCAGCCGAAGGTGTTCTACTTCACCGATCACTATCGCGCTTATCCCATCGTCCTGATCCGCCTGTCGCGAACCAAGCGCCCCGACATCGAGCCGCTTCTAAAACGGCAGTGGCGCGCGCTGGCCTCGAAGACCGTGCAAAAGACGTTCGATCCTTAAGCGACCTATCTGACCACGCCGGATATGAATCCCGGCTTGCGGCGCGGCGGCTTGATTTCCTTTTTCAGGAAGCAGCGCGCTTCATGTCCGGCATAGCCCGGCCGCGCATAGGTCCAGGCCCGACACTTGTTATCGCCAGTGCAAGCCGCCTTGCAGTGATCCTCGCCCGACTTGCCCTTGATCTCAAAACTGCGGTAGTCGCCGCCGCTGCGGTCGGTCGACATCTCGATGCCCTTGATATGAGGCTCGATCACGCCGGCACCGCGAACGCCCGAAATGCAGCAATCGCTCTGTGAGCGTTGCGGAACGCTGCTCTTAAGCCAGCAGAAGGCCCCCTCGACGAGAGTTGGATAACTGAAGGTCCAGGACCGGCAGCGCTTGTCGCGCTCGCAGATCATCGCGCAATCCGCTGGATCGCCGGAGCGCACTGGGGAGCGCAGATAGTCGCCGCCGATCCGATCGAAATTCACCTGGGCACGGGCCGGCGCTGCCGTATCCACGGACATGAACCCCAACACCAGCATGACGAGCACCATCGACGTCCTGAAAATTGACGTTCTGAAAATGGAGGCGCCCAACATGCCTAACCCCTTTCAGTTCTCAAGCGGACGCAGTTGGACGCGATTGCCGCCTTTCGTAGTCAATGCGCGAAGCCAATACGGGAGACGCGTTCAAACCATTGAGCCGCTACGGCGCCGATGGGCACCGCAGCAAAAACCATCTAATCGCCATCTTCCTGTACGGGGGATGAACGGCTCTGGCATCTCACGACTTGCTGATGAGTAATATGGCTACTTAGCCGGTCGCCGAAGCGGCCGCGCCAACCGCGAGGTATCGACCGCCCCAAACGCCGGCCTCGCGTCAGCGAGGTGAGAGCGTCAGAATGCGTATTCGTCGTAAACCGGCTCGACCGAGCCGTTCCAGGCGCCGTGATACTTTTCGAGCATTTCTTCCGCGGGCGAGCGGCCAGACTCGACGATCTCATCCAGCGCAACGAGATGGCGCGTTTCATC
This sequence comes from Hyphomicrobiales bacterium, assembly GCA_017305595.1. GTDB lineage: Bacteria > Pseudomonadota > Alphaproteobacteria > Rhizobiales > Xanthobacteraceae > 62-47. Next base: position 11,457 of record JAFKKL010000129.1, read on the forward strand.
GCGGCCGAGATGATCGACATGGCCGCGCCGGCGCAATCCGGCATGGGCCAGGGTCAGGCATTCCTTGGCGATTTCGAACAGATAGCGGTCGCGGATGCGCGCCTTGAAGCCGAAGCGCGGCACGTCGTCGCGCAGCGCCTGCCGCTCATGGGCATTCCAGTGCTTGGCGATATCCCAGGCCGCATCGAGGCTGGTGTCGTCGTAAAGCAAACCGACCCAGAACGCCGGCAACGACGGCAGACGGCCCCACGGCACGCCGTCGGCGCCGCGCATTTCGAGATAGCGCTTCAGCCGCACTTCGGGAAAAATCGTCGAGAGATGATTGGCCCAATCCGACAAGGTCGGGAGTTCGCCGGGAAGCCTGGGATTCTTGCCTTCGAAGAAATCCCGGAACGACGTTCCCGACACATCGATATACGCATCGCCGCGCTTGACGAAATACATCGGCACGTCGAGCGCATAATCGACCCAGCGCTCAAAACCCATGCCGGATTCGAACGCCCACGGCAGCATGCCGGCGCGGGCGTTGTCGGTATCGCGCCAGATCTCGGAGCGGAACGACAGGAAGCCGTTCGGCTTGCCCTCGGTAAATGGCGAATTGGCGAACAGCGCCGTCGCCACAGGCTGCAGCGCCAGCGAGACGCGCAGCTTCTTCACCATGTCCGCTTCGGAGGAGAAATCGAGATTGGTCTGCACCGTGCAGGTCCGGTACATCATGTCGAGGCCGTACTGACCGACCTTCGGCATGTAACCCGTCATAATCTTGTAGCGCCCCTTCGGCATCGCCGGGATTTGCGCGCGCGACCACGACGGCGTCATGCCGAGGCCGAGGAAACGAATGCCGAGCGGCGCGGCGACCTCGCGCACCTGCGCGAGATGCGCCATCAGTTCGGCCTGGGTCTGATGCACGGTTTCCAGCGGCGCGCCGGACAACTCAAATTGTCCGCCCGGCTCCAGCGAAATCGCGCCGCCGCCGGTGACGTCGTGCAGCCCGATTATGTTGCCGCGTTCCATGATCGGCTCCCAGCCGAGCAGAAGCCGCATCCCTTCCAGCAACGCACCGATGCCGCGTGGGCCTTCATAAGGCACCGGCTGATGCCCCACCGCCGTGAACGGCGTCTTCTCGTGCTCAGTGCCGATCCGAAATTCGGACTTCGGTTTGGTGCCCGCCTCGAACCACGCCACCAACTCGTCGCGCGAACGCAGCGGCGTCGTATCGGTCTGATCACGCGCCATGAAAAATCCGGGAAAGAACCGCGACACCTGTGTCCGCGCGGTAAGAGACAAGATCGCGTCCGAGCGGCGCGCAACCGGGTGATGCGGCTAAATTCATCGTGTTGCCGCGGTGTTTGGAGACATTTGTGCGGCCTGATCGCACGAACAACCGAGCCGGTCCAGCAACCCGCACAGTTTCGCGGCGTCGGCATCCGACAGCTTCGAGCCGACGTGCCGCTCGATCGCCGCCGAATAGGCGCTCCACATCCGCTTCTGCAAATCGCGGCCAGCTTCGGTGATCTCGACGAACAGGCCGCGTTTGTCCATCTTGCATTCGCGCCGCGCGGCGAGCCCTTCCTCGACCAGCCGATCGATCAGGCGCGACGTCGAATATTGCGGAATCAGCATCTGCTTCTCGAGTTCGACCGGGCGCATCTCGCCGCCGGGAGCGCGCGACAATTCCAGCAAGGCGTCATACCAGGCAAGCGGCGGGAATCCGGCCTTCTTCAAATCCTGCTCGACGGCGCCCAGCACGCGGCTCTGAATCCGCATCAACCGTATCCACGCTCCGGTCGCTTCCATCGATGGTTTGCGTTTCATCTCGTGGTCCATAGCGTACGGATCGAAGACTGCTCCGGTCATGCCACCATATATGCACCTGCATCATTCTTGACTATTCCATGCAGGCGCATTTAATCAAGTCATCTCACATACCGACAATCCTCAGGGAGGACAATTCCGATGAAATTGTATTATTCGCCGGGCGCCTGTTCGCTGTCGCCGCATATCGCGCTGCTCGAGGCCGGTTTGGCGCACGATCTGGCCAAGGTCGATCTCAAGGCGAAGAAGGTCGAGGATGGCAGCGACTTCCTCAAGGTCAACCCCAAGGGGCAGGTGCCGACGCTGCAACTCGACGACGGCAGCATCCTGACCGAAGGTCCCGTGATTGTGCAGGCGATCGCCGACAAGGCCGCCGGCAAGAACCTTGCACCTGCCAACGGCACCACCGAGCGTTATCGCCTGCAGGAATGGCTGAACTTCCTCACCAGCGAACTGCACAAGAACTTCAGCCCGCTGTTTGCGCCAGTCCTGAGCGACGAGACCAAGCAGTTCTTCCGCGACCGCCTGATGGGCAAGCTCAAGCACGTCGATGAGAAGCTCGCCGGTCGCGATTACCTGATGGGCAACGCGTTCTCCGTCGCCGACGGCTACCTCTACACCATGCTGCGCTGGGCCGACGCCCACAAGTTCGATCTCTCCGCGCTGAAGAACCTGACCGCCTACAAGGCCCGCGTCGCGGCCCGTCCGCAGGTGCAGGCTGCGCTCAAGAGCGAAGGACTGGCGTAAGTCGTCGCGAATTTGCGCGCTACGCAGCAAATCAAAAGGGCCGGATCGACGATCCGGCCCTTTCTTTTAGCTAATTGGGCGACTTGAATGGTCGTCATGGCCGGATCAAGTCCGGCCATGACGACGTTGGGATTGCTAGTTTACGCCGCCGCCTTTTTCGGCGGGAAGCGGCTGTAGAAGGTTTCGCCCTTGGCGGCCATGTCTTCCAGCAGCTTCGGCGGCGTGAAGCGCGAGCCGTATTTCGCTTCGAGCTTGTGGCACAACGCGACGAAATTCTTCGTCCCCATGAAGTCGATGTAGGACAGCGTGCCGCCCGTAAACGGCGCGAAGCCGAAGCCGAGGATCGAACCGACATCGGCCTCGCGCGGATCGACGATGACGTGATCCTCCACGGTGCGCGCGGCTTCCACCGCCTGCGCCACCAGGAAGCGCTGCTTCAGCTCCTCGACATCGAGCGTATCGGGATCGAGGTGCTTCGGCTGCAACGCGGCAATGCCGGACCACAGCGACTTCTGGCCCTTGCCCTTCTCCGGATAGTCGTAAAAGCCCTTGCCGTTCTTGCGACCGAAGCGGCCTTCCTTCTCGACCATCGCGACCATCAGCTTCTTCTGTGCCTGATCGACGGCGTTGGCGCCGAGGTCGGCTTCCGTCGCCTTCATGATCTTGAGCACGAGATCGAGCGCAACTTCATCCGACAACGACAGCGGCCCGACCGGCATCCCGGCCATCCGCGCGGTGTTCTCGATCATCGCCGGCGGCACGCCTTCCATCAGCATCTCGAGGCCTTCGGCGGTGAAGCGCAGCACGCAGCGATTGGCGAAGAAGCCGCGCGAATCGTTGACCACGATCGGCGTCTTGCTGATCTGGCGCACGTAATCGAGCGCGGTGGCGAGCGCGACGTCGCCGGTGTTCTTGCCGAGAATGACTTCCACCAGCATCATCTTCTCGACCGGCGAGAAGAAGTGAATGCCGATGAAGCGCGACTGGTCCGGCCATTCCTCGGCCAGCGAGTTGATCGGCAGGGTCGAGGTGTTGGAGGCGAAGATCGCATCCTTGCGCAGATACTGCTGGGCCTTGGCGAAAGTCTCCGCCTTCACCTTACGATCCTCGAACACCGCTTCAATGACGAGATCGCAATCGGCGATCGCCGCATAGTCGGCGGTCGCGGTGATGCGGCTCATCAGCGCGTCGCGATCCGCATCCTTGGCGCGGCCCTTGGCGACAAGCCCGTCAATCACCGACTTGGCGTGCGCCTTGCCCTTGTCGGCGCTTTCCTGATCGCGATCGATCAACACCACTTCAATGCCGGCCTTGGCCGAGACGTAGCCGATGCTGGCGCCCATGAAGCCGGCGCCGATCACGGCGAGCTTCTTCACCTTGGTCGGCGGCACGCCCGCCGGGCGGCGCGCGCCCTTGTTCAGTTCCTGCATCGACAGGAACAGGCTGCGGATCATCGCCGCCGCTTCCTTGCTGCGCAAAATCTTCGCGAAGTAACGCGACTCGATACGCAGGCCGTTGTCGATGTTGACCAGCAGGCCCTCATACACGCAGCTCATGATGGCGCGCGCGGCCGGATAGTTGTCGTAAGTCTGGCTGCGATAGAGCGCGTTGGCCGGCGGGAAAACATTCATGCCGGCGGCGGAATACACCGCGCCGCCCGGCAGCTTGAAACCCTTGACGTCCCACGGCTGAACCGGCTTGCCGCCGGCCTTAATCCATTCCTTGGCGGTCTTGATGAGATCGGCGGCCGGCACGATGGCGCCGACGATGTTGGCGGCCTTCGCCTTGGCGAGCGTCATCTGGTCGCCCTTGAGCAGCAGTTGCAGCGCATCCGCCGCCGCCATCATGCGCGGCAGACGTTGCGTGCCGCCGCCGCCCGGAAACAGGCCGACCTTGACTTCCGGCAGGCCGAGCCGCGTCTTCGGATTGTCGGACGCGACGCGATAGTGGCACGCCAGCGTCAGTTCGAACGCGCCACCGAGCGCGAGGCCGTTGATGGCCGCGACCCACGGCTTGCCGCAGGTCTCGATGGTGCGCAGTGTCTGCGACAGCTTGCGGCTCTCATCGAACAGCATCTGGTTGGCGGCTTCCTCGCCTTTATCCTTTAGCATCGCCGCATAGGTGCGGTTCATGCCTTCCAGCATGGAGAGGTCGGCGCCGGCGGAAAACGCATCCTTGCCGGAGGTGATGACGACACCCTTCACCGCCGCGTCGGCTGTCGTCTGCGCCACGATCTGGCCGAGTTCTTCGATGGTGGCGGTATCCAGCACGTTCATCGACTTGCCGGGAATATCCCAGGTCACCAGCGCGATGCCGTCGCTGTCGGTTTCGACTTTGAAATTCTTGAATGCCATTTGGCGCTCCCAACTCTGCCGTCATCCTGAGGCGCGAGGCCGAATGGCCAAACCTCGAAGGATGATCTGAAAATTTTGCCGCCATCCTTCGAGGGTTTTCACTTCGCTCAACCACCTCAGGATGACGTTTTTTCTACCGAAGCCTCACACTCGCTCGATGATGGTCGCGGTGCCCATGCCGCCGCCGATGCACAATGTCACCAGCGCGGTGTTGAGGTCGCGGCGCTCCAACTCGTCGAGCACGGTGCCGAGGATCATCGCGCCGGTCGCGCCTAGCGGATGGCCCATAGCGATGGCGCCGCCGTTGACGTTGATCCTAGCGGGATCCATGTCGAATGCCTGAATGTAGCGCAGCACCACCGAGGCGAACGCCTCGTTGAGTTCGAACAGGTCGATGTCTTCCAGCTTCATGCCGGAACGCGCGAGCACCTTCTTGGTGACGTCGACCGGGCCGGTCAGCATGATCGAAGGCTCTGAGCCGATGTTCGCAAATGCTCTGATCTTCGCGCGCGGCTTGAGACCATGCTTCTTGCCGGCGGCCTCGCTGCCGAGCAGCACGGCGGCGGCGCCATCGACGATGCCAGACGAGTTACCGGCGTGATGCACATGCACCACCTTCTCGACTTCCGGATGCGATTGCGTCGCCACGGCGTCGAAACCGCCCATCGCGCCCATCACCTCGAATGACGGCTGCAACGACGCCAGCGACTGCATCGTGGTGGACGGGCGCATATGTTCGTCCTTATCGAGGATAGTAAGGCCGTTCTGGTCCTTCACCGGTACGATCGACTTCTTGAAGTAACCCTTCTCCCAGGATTCGGCAGCGCGCTTCTGGCTCTCGACCGCGTAAGCATCGACATCGGCGCGGGAGAAGCCGTACTTGGTCGCGATCAGATCGGCCGAGATACCCTGCGGCAGGAAGTAGGACGGCACCGCGATCGACGGATCCATCGGCCACGCCGTGCCCGACGACAGGATGCCGACCCGGCTCATCGATTCCGCGCCGCCGCCGATGGTCAGGTCGTGCTGACCGGCCATCACCTGTGCCGCCGCGAAGTTCACGGCATCGAGACCCGACGCGCAGAAGCGGCTGATCTGCACGCCCGGCACCGAGGTGCCGAGACCCGCCTGCAACGCGGCAAAACGGGAGATGTCGCCGCCGGCCTCACCAACCGGATCGACCACGCCGAGGATGACGTCGTCGACGCTGCCGGCTACGAGATTATTGCGTTCCTTGATCGCCTTGAGCGGTGCGGTC
>JAFKKL010000376.1 GCA_017305595.1 Hyphomicrobiales bacterium
GAGGCGATTTCGCTCAGCATCGATTGCCAGTCGCAGGCCGAGGTCGATTACTACTGGGATGCGCTCACCGCCGACGGCGGCCAGCCGAGCCAGTGCGGCTGGCTCAAGGACAAGTTCGGCGTGTCGTGGCAAACAGCGCCGGCGCGGGTGATCGAACTGCTGCAAGACCCCGATCCCGCCCGCGCCCAGCGCGCGATGGCGTCGATGATGACGATGAACAAGATCGACATCGCCACGGTGGAGGCGGCGGCGAACGGGTGAGGATTTCGGCGTTGCCGTCACCCAGAGGTGCCATTGCGAAGCAATGGCCTCGAAGGGCGACGGCGCAGTCATCCTTCGAGGCTCGCTTCGCTCGCACCTCAGGATGACGTCGGAGACTATGCGAAAACCTGTTGAGCCATCCCGCCGTCGCCCGGCATACTCGCGTCTTTCGGTCACCACACAGGAACCCGCACATGCTCTATGCCATCCTCTGCTATCACGACGAAGCCATGGTCGGGTCCTGGAGCAAGGATCACGACGATGCGGTGATGGAAAAGCTCGCGGTGGTGCAGGACAATCTGGTCAGGCAGGGACGGCTCGGCCCGGTGGCGCGGCTGTTGCCGACCACGGCGGCGACCACCTTGCGCAAGGAGGGTGATCCGCCGCTGGTGCTGGACGGCCCGTTCGCAGAAACCAAGGAGCAGTTGCTCGGCTTCTACATCATCGAGGCCAAGGACCTCGACGACGCGCTGGAGGTGGCGCGCGATCTCGGCCGCGCCAATCCCGGCGGCTCCTATGAAATCCGCCCCGTCGGCGTGTTCCGTCCGGGGAGCATCGCATCGTGAGCAACATCGCGTCCGACCTTGCCTGGATCGATGCCGCGCTGATTTCGGCGCGGCCGCAGGCGGTCGGCGCGTTGCTGCGCTATTTCCGCGATCTCGACCTTGCCGAGGAGGCGTTCCAGAACGCCTGCCTGCGCGCGCTGAAAACCTGGCCGCAGAACGGCCCGCCGCGCGACGCCACCGCGTGGCTGATCATGGTCGGGCGCAATTCCGGCATCGACGATGCGCGCCGCCGCAACAAGCTCGCGGAGCTGCCGCCGGAAGACGCCATCTCCGACACGGATGATGCCGAAGGCGAGATTGCCGAGCGGCTCGACGGCTCGCATTATCGCGATGACATTTTGCGGCTGCTGTTCATCTGCTGCCATCCGCAACTGCCGGCGACGCAGCAGATCGCGCTGGCGTTGCGCATTGTCTCCGGCCTTACCGTGAAGCAGATCGCGCGCGCCTTCCTCGTCAGTGAAGCGGCGATGGAGCAGCGCATCACCCGCGCGAAAGCGGCGGTGGCGAAAGCGGACGTGCCGTTCGAGACGCCGGGCGCGGTGGAGCGCAGCGAACGCCTCGCGGCGGTGGCGGCGATGCTCTACCTCGTCTTCAACGAGGGATATTCTGCGAGCGGCGATTCCATCGCGGAGCGCGCGCCGTTGTGTGATGAAGCAATACGCCTCGCGCGGCTGTTGCTGCGGCTGTTTCCGAGCGAGCCGGAGATCATGGGGCTGCTGTCGCTGCTCTTGTTACAGCACGCGCGCGCCGGTGCGCGTTACGACGCCGACGGCGGCATCGTGCTGCTGGACGATCAGGATCGTTCCCGGTGGAACAAGCCGATGATCGCGGAAGGCATGGCGCTGATCGACAAGGCGATGCGGCATCAAAGCTCCGGTCCGTATCAGGTGCAGGCGGCGATCGCGGCGCTGCATTCCGGCGCGGCGCATCCGGGCGAGACCGACTGGAGCCAGATCGAATTACTGTACCGCACGCTGGAGATGCAGCAGCCGTCGCCGGTGGTGACGCTGAACCGCGCTGTGGCTGTGTCGAAAGTGCAGGGGCCACAGGCCGCGCTCGATCTGGTCGAGCCCTTGGCCAAGCGGCTTGCCGGCTACTTCAATTTCCACGGCGTGCGCGGCGCGTTACTGCTGCAACTCGGCCGTGCGACCGAGGCACGCTGCGCCTTCGATCAAGCCATCGCGCTCGCCGGCACCACGGCGGAAGCCGCCCACATCCGGATGCACATCGATCGGTTGATGGCGGAGAGCCGTGCGCCCGTGCCGCAGGCATCGACCCGCGGATAAAATTTTCGGCCGGATGTCGGAATCGGTCGGGTGAGGTCGTCCTTGGGTAATTCAAGCCGGTCAATTCGCAGGAGTTCAAACCATGTCGATCGTCGATCATGCCGCGCCGACCTCGACCGCCTCGGTCTGGATCGGGCGTGTTCTCAGCGGGCTGTTGATTGTG
>JAFKKL010000377.1 GCA_017305595.1 Hyphomicrobiales bacterium
ATTCAACTGACACTGTCGATGGCCGGCGAATGGGGACGCGCCGGTGTGCGCGTCAACGCGGTTTCGCCCGGCTTCACTCGCACCGTCGCGTTACAAGCAGGCATCGATTCCGGCGCGATGAGCGAGGACCGCCTGACGCGCAACGCCGCGATGGGGCGGTTGGTGCAGCCATCCGAAGTGGCGGAAGCCATCGTCTGGCTGCTCAGCCCTGCGAGTAGCGCCATCACCGGCATCAATCTTCCTGTCGATGCCGGTTTCCTCGCCGGCTCGACCTGGGATTCCTACTGGGGCCTGCCGGACAGCGACGGCAAGATCCAGGGCAAAACCCAATAACTCACCGCACCGACGTACACGACGCAAAGCGAGGCCTCCGCTTATGAACATCGCCACGACGCCGAAGGAGTTTGATCTCCCCTCCGCTCTCGAACAGGCCGATATCCGCGTACTGCTGATGGTGCTGGTCCACATGACCGGCGACCTGCGCTGGCTGGAGCCACCCTACGCGCCGCGACGCGACGTGCGGCTGATCCCCGATCCGCGCGCCGGCCTGTCGGACGAGATTCAAGCCGACATTCGCAAGGCCGCGCTCAAGGTGCTTAGCAGCAACGCCAAGCCGGTCATCACCGATCCTGGCAACGACCTGATGCAGCGAATGATGAGCGCGACGCTCGGCGAAAAGGTCGCGCCGGAATACGCACCGATGATGCGCGAGGAAATGGGCCTGATCGAACGCCATGCGACATGGAACGCGCAACCGCCCGCCGACAAGATCGAGGAGCGTCATGTCCTGATCGTCGGTGCGGGCGTCTGCGCCATCGCGCTCGGCGTCGGACTCAACCGGCTCGGCATCCCCTACACCATCGTCGACAAGGAAGACGAAATCGGCGGCACCTGGTACGTCAATCGCTATCCGGGCTGCGGCGTCGACACGCCGAACCACTCCTATTCCTATTCGTTCGGCCCGCGGAATCGCTGGACGCGCTATTTCTCGCAGCAGCAGGAAATCCACGAATACCTGAAGGCGACAGCCGACCGCTTCGGCGTTCGCGCGCACGTCCGGCTCAAGACCCGCCTCACCTCGTCGCGCTGGGACGAGGCGACCAAGCGCTGGATCTCGACGCTTGAAACGCCGAACGGCCCGCAACAGATATCGTCCGCGATTCTGGTCAGCGCCATCGGCCAGTTGAACGATCCGTCGATGGCGCCGTTCAAGGGCGCCGACGATTTCGCCGGCACCATCTTCCATTCGGCGCGATGGCCGAAGGATCTCGACATCAAGGGCAAGCACGTGGCGGTGATCGGCACCGGCGCGACCGCGATGCAATTGGTGCCGAGCATCGCCGATCAGGTCGGCTCGGTGACGGTCTATCAACGCACCGCGCAGTGGTCGCGGCCAGTGGCGGGCTATTCCGACAACATCACCGACGGCGCGCAGTGGCTGCTGGAACGTGTGCCCTATTACGCCGAGTGGTACCGCTTCAACATGTTCTGGCGCTACGGCGACGGCCTATTGCCGTTCCTGCGCAAAGACCCAAGCTGGCCGTATCCCGACCGCGCGGTGAATGCCGGCAACGACCGGCACCGCGAGGAGTTGACCGACTTTATCCTGTCCGAACTGGAAGGCCGCCCCGACCTGATCGAAAAGTGCGTGCCGACCTATCCACCCTACGGCAAGCGCATCCTGCTCGACAACAACTGGTTCCGCACGCTGCGCAAGCCGAACGTCGATCTCGTCACCGAAAAGATCGATCACATCGCGCGTGACGGCATCGTCACCGCCGACGGCGCCATGCATCCGGCCGACGTGATCGTGGTGTCCACCGGCTTCAAGGTCAACGAGATGGCCGCCAAGCTCAACATCACCGGCCGCGACGGCAAGAATCTCCGCGACGCCTGGGCGGGCGAGAACCCCACCGCGCATCTCGGCCTCACCGTGCCGGATTTTCCGAACCTGTTCGTAATGCTCGGCCCCAACACCGGCCCCGCGCATGGCGGCAGCGTGATCTTCCAGGCCGAATGCCAGTCGCGCTACATCACCGCGTGCCTCGTCGAGATGATCGAGAAGAACATCGCCGCCATCGACGTGCGCCCGGAGGTGAAGGACGCTTATGTCGAGAAGGTCGACGCCGAGCATGAGCAGATGATCTGGACCCACCCCGGCATGACGACCTATTACCGCAATAGCCAGGGCCGCGTGTTTTCGGCGATGCCGTGGCGCTTTGTCGATTACTGGGAAATGACCCCCGATCCCGATCTGCGCGACTATCG
>JAFKKL010000378.1 GCA_017305595.1 Hyphomicrobiales bacterium
GCGGCGGAGACGAACACGGCGCCGGGCGCCATGGCATCGAGTGCCCCGTCGTTGCCAAACAGGGTCGCCTCGGTCTGCGCGGCGTTGACCACGACGCTGACGACGATCTCCGCGTCGCGTACCGCCTCGGCGGCCCTGGCTGCGCCCCGCCCACCGGTTACCTTGAAGCGTGCGACGCTGTCGGCCGAAACATCGCATCCCGTTACGGCAAATCCCGCGCGCAGCAACGAGGTGGCCATCCCGAACCCCATCGAGCCCAGCCCGATGACGGCGATGCGTTGCGCGGAGACAGCCATGACGCGTTTCCTTTTTGGTTTCCCTCCTGCCTATCACGGCTTGGCCGCGCTGCCAAAGCATGGAACAAATGCGGAGTTAAGGATGCAATCATGATCGAAACCAAACTGCGCGAGGACATCTGCCGCTTCGGGCGCTCGCTGTTCGAGCGGGGGCTGACGCCGGGCTCCTCCGGCAACATCAGCGTGCGGCTGGACGATGGCGGCTGGCTGGTGACGCCGACCAACGCCTCGCTCGGCTTCCTCGACCCGGCGCGCATCTCACGGCTGGATGCCAATCATCGGCTGACCGGCGGCGACGCCCCGACCAAGGAAATCCCGCTGCATCGGGCGCTGTATGACACGCGCGGCTCGGCCCGCGCGGTGGTGCATCTGCATTCGACCCATAGCGTCGCCGTGTCGATGCTGCCGGAGATTGATCCCCGTGCAGCGCTGCCGCCGATGACGCCGTATTATTTGATGCGCTGCGGCCCAACCGCGCTGGTGCCCTACCATCGCCCCGGCGATCCGGCGGTCGCCGACGCCATCAAGGGGCTCGCCGGCAAATACGCCTCGGTGCTGCTCGCCAATCACGGCCCCGTGGTCGCCGGGGATTCGCTGGAAGGCGCAGTGTTTGCCACCGAGGAACTGGAGGAAACCGCGAAGCTCTACCTGCTGCTGCGCGGCATGAACCCGCGCTATCTCTCGCCGCAACAGATCGCGGATTTGAACAAGACGTTCGGACTGTCGGTGCCGGAGCACGGGCAAGAATAGTCAAGCACACGCCGAGCGTGAACGCTTCTCGTCCAGCCGAATGCCCCTCCGCATCATGGCCGGATTTATTCCGGCCATCCACGTCTTAGAGTCTTTCCGTGAGAAACGTGGATGGCCGGGACATAGGCGAGCGAAGCGACGCCGTTCTCCGAACGGCTATGCCCGGCCATGACAACGTCGAACGACGTCACAAATCTTACAATCCCAGATATGCCTTTCGCACGTCGGGGTTGGTGCGGATGTCCGCAGCCGGCCCCTGCATCTGCACCCGCCCCGTCTGCAAAATGTAGGCACGGTCGGCGATCTCAAGCACTTCGGCCATACGCTGCTCGACGATCAGCACCGTCATGCCGGTCTTGCGAATTTCCAACACTGCCTGAAAAATCTCGTCCACCAGCTTCGGCATGATGCCTTGCGACGGCTCGTCGAGCATCAGCAATCGCGGCCGCGTCATCAGCGCGCGGCCGATTGCAAGCATCTGCTGCTCGCCGCCCGACAGCGTGCCGGCCAATTGATCCAGCCGCTCCTTGAGGCGTGGAAACAGTTGGAACACCAGCGCCAGCGGTTCATCACGATCGGCCTTGCCGCGATAGAGATAGCTGCCGAGCCGCAGATTGTCGTCCACCGTCAGACTCGGAAACAGCCGACGGTTTTCCGGCACATAGGCGATGCCGCGCGCGGTGATGAGATGCTGCGCCACGCCGTCGATGCGCGCGCCGTCGAAGGTGACACTGCCGCTGCGCGGCCGCACCGCGCCGGCGATGGTTTTCAGCAAGGTCGATTTGCCCGCGCCGTTGGCGCCGGCGACGCAAACCACTTCGCCCTTGGCGACGTCGATGGAGACGTCGGAGATCGCGACAAGCCCTTCATAGGCGGTGGTCAGATCACGCGCCGACAGCATGGCGATCCCCTAGATATGCAGCAATGACTTTCGGATCGCGCACCACGTCGGTGGGCTTGCCCTCGACCAGCACCTTGCCGAGATCAAGCACGATGGCGCGGTCCACCAGCGGCATGACGATTTCCATGACGTGCTCGACCATCAGCACCGTGACGCCGGTTTCCCGCACACGCCGCACCAGTTCGACGCCGGTTTGCGCTTCGAGCGGCGTCAGGCCCGTCAACACCTCATCGAGCAGCAGCAGCTTCGGCTCGGTGGCAAGCGCGCGTGCCACTTCGAGCCGCCGCTTCTCGGACGGAATGAGTTCGGAGGCCATCACAT
>JAFKKL010000130.1 GCA_017305595.1 Hyphomicrobiales bacterium
TCGCATCACGAGCTGATGGCGCGGACCCGCGCGCGCCGCGCGGAACGTGCGAAGCCCGGCGCAGCGGCTGTCTCGATCGGCGTGACCGAAATGCTGAATGAGGCCGACAGCCTTGCTCTATTGGCAGCCCGGGGCATTTCGGTGGTGCCGCATCGGCTGTGCCGCTCGCGCGCCGAAGCGGTCGCGGCCTTCGAGGCGATCGGCGGGCCGGTTGTCGTCAAAGGCTGCTCCGCCGACATCGCGCACAAGTCCGAACTCGGTCTGGTGAAACTCGGCGTCGCCACGCGCGAAGCGGCCGGCGATATCTACAGCGAGATGGAGGATATCATCCGCAAGCACGGCGCGCGGTTCGACGGCGTTATCGTCGCGGCGATGGCGGGCGGACGACGCGAGATCATGATCGGTGCGCACCGCGATCCAGTGTTTGGGCCGGTGGTGGCGATGGGCGACGGCGGCAAGTATGTCGAAATCTTCCGCGACACCACCTTGCTGCTGCCGCCATTCTCGCAAGCTGACGCGGCGGACGCACTGCAACGCCTTCGCATCGCGCCGCTGTTCGCCGGCGTGCGCGGCGAGCCGCCGATGGACGTGGCCGCGTTGAGCGATGCCATCGTCAAGATCGGCGCGCTGATGGCCGACCCCAAGGCCCGCGTGATGAGCCTCGATCTCAATCCGGTGATGCTCGACAGCGAAGGCAAGGGATGCGTCGTGGTCGACGCCGTGGTGTTCCAGGCGACGTAGCGTCTCGCGCGTCTATCGGCTTCGCGCCGGAACGATCACGGCGCTGCGGCTGCATAGCAGCCGCGCCACCAGGATTGTCGGCACCAGGATTGCAAGACCGAGCATCGTCACTTGCCATTGCGATAGCGGCATGATGCCGCCGCCCGGCGTGGCGACGATGATGCCACCGAGGATCAGCAGGACCCGGATCGGCCATTCCAGCGCAGCAGTGCGGCGCAGGTCGCCGACGCCGATCTGGTAGCCCTGAATCCCGCCGCAGATGAACACCGTTCCGAATGCGATCAGCGCCATCAGGCCGACGCCTGCGAGATAGTTGCCCTGCATCACCAGCGCGGGATTGAGCACGAAGAAGAACGGGATGAAATAGATGATGGAGCCGACCCACATCGATTCCCATCCTGTTTTCATCGCCGGAGACCCCGCTATACCCGCGGCGGCGAAGGACGCAATTGCCACGGGGGGCGTGATTGAAGACAGCATCCCCCAATAGAAGATGAACATGTGCACCGCCATGCGATTCAAGCCGACCTTCTCAAGGGCTGGTGCGATCAGGATGGCAAGGAAGATGTAGCACGCGGTGGTGGTCAGTCCGAGCCCGAGGATCAAGCTGGTCACCGCGCACATCACCAGCAGCAGGAACGCATTGTCGCCGGCTATGCGCAGCAGGTCGTTGGCGAGACTCGAGATCACGCCGGTCATGGAGAACGCGCCGATCAACAGGCCGCAGCCGGCAAGGATCGCGGCGAGTTCGACGAAGGTGCGGCCGTTCACCTCGAAGAACTTGCCGATCGTCGCCATGGTCCAGCGTGTGTCTTTCGAAAACAACTGGTTCAGCACCAGCAGCAGCGCCGTGGCGTAGAACGGCGCATGGCTCTCGCGCTTGAAATACAGCAGCATGATGATCAGCAGCGCGATAACGAAGATGTAGTACCAGCCTTCCTTCACGGCATCCCATGCGCGCGGCAGTTCGGAGCGCGGAATGCCGGCGAGGCCATGCCGCGCGGCATAGGCGTCCACTTGCAGGAACAGGCCGGTGTAGTAGAGCGCCGCCGGAATGATGGCGGCGACCGCGACTTCGGCGTAGCTGACGTTGAGGAATTGCGCGATCACGAAAGCCGTCGCGCCCATCACCGGCGGCGCCAGCACCGCGCCGGTCGAGGCGCAGGCTTCGATGGCGGCTGCATAGGACGCGCGGAAACCGCTTTTCTTCATCACCGGGATGGTCATGGTGCCGGCGGTGAGTACGTTCGAGATGATCGATCCCGACATCATGCCGAGCAGGCCGCTGGCGAAGATGCACACCTTGGCCGCGCCGCCACGGAACGTGCCGCATAGCGCGAAGGCGATGTTGATGAAGAATTTGCCGGCACCCGTCATCATCAGCGCGACGCCGAACACCAGGAAGCCGATCACCGTATCGGCGAACGCCTGGATCGGAATGCCGAGCAGGCTTTCGCCGGACAGCATGTGATAGGCGGTGGCCTGTTCCAGCGTGGACTGTGTTCCGCGCAACGGCCCGAGCCAGCTTGCATCGGCGAACAGCGGATAGAGCGTGAAAGGCAAGATGCAGAGCAGCAGGCTCCAGCCGCCGGTCCGCCGCAATGCTTCCATCAGCATCGCCCACATCACGAGGCCGGCGATATAGGCGGGCATCGGCGCGCCGCCGAATTCCCAGCCGGCTTCCGCCGCCTTGCGGATATGGGCCATCAGCACCAGCGAGGCGATAAAGGTGATGGCGGCGAGCGCGATGTCGTACCAGGGGATTCTGTCGAGGCTGGCGCGTTCCGATCCGGGGAAGATCAGATAGGTGAACGGCAGCATCAACGCGATCAGCAGATAGAAGTACTCGGTATTGAGTTGGGTATAACCGACGAAGAACCGCAGAGCGAACTGCTGGTTGATGCAAAGGAAGATGGTGGCGGCTGTCGCGACAATCAGCGCAATACGCCAAAATCCTCGCAAGGCCCGCACGCGGGTGGTCTCGGATTCCTGCATGGTCGCATGCGGATCCTCGAAAACGATGCGCGTTGCGTCGTCGCCCGACGGATTCGCTTGAGATGCGGAAGCCATCGCGGCGCTAGCGCCAGCGGAATCCGGGTTCGCCATCAGATTTCCTTTGCGGAAGAAGCCGCCGCTGAGATCGGGCGATCTAGCGGCGGCATTCAGGACCAGTCTTCAATGAGACGAGCGCAAATGCAGTCTCAATTGAACGGGTCAGGCAGCTTGGCCTGCGCGAGAGCCGCCTTGCGCGCCGCGGTCCAGCCGTCGGCGAACTTGTCGTCAGACGGATTGGTCTTGAGGTAAGCCGCCCATGCCGCACCGAGAACTTGCTGGCGCTTGATCAGGCCGTCGTTGTGAGCCTGATCTTCGGCTGTCCAGTGTCCGGCCTCCTTGAGCGCCTTGACGGTGCCGGGATGGAACGGCACCACCCACTTCATTACCTGACGCTTGACTTCGAGGCCGGCAGCGCCGGGCACGTCGTTCTTGTAGCTGTCGTAACCATTGATCATCGCCTTGACGATGGGATAGACGGTATCGACCGACTCGGTGCCGTAGGCGACGAACAGCGGGTAGGGGTAGGTTCCCATCTCGATCGGTTTGTCCTTCGCGATTCCGGCGCCGCACGACACTGTATGCGGCGTGAAGAACGGTCCGACCTTCTGCACGCGCTCCCAGCCGGCCTTATCGTTCTTCGCCATCACCGGCCACATCAGGCCGCGTGGCGAGGTTTCGGCTTCCTTGGCCTGGCCGGAAATGGTCGATGCGAAAGCGCCGTCGACGTCGTTGTTGATGATGCCTTTCCACATTGCGCCGTAGCTGGCGAATTCGACGATCTTCACGTCGTTCTTGGTGAGGCCGGCGAAAGCGATGATCGCGAGCGCGTTCTGGTTGAGCGCCGGCGAGCCGACCACGAAGCCGAGACGCTTGCCCTTGAAGTCCTTTAGATCCTTCACGCCGACATCGTTGGCGATGCCGACGGAGAGGCCGTTGCAGTCCACCGTGGAGAGCATCAGCTGGATCGGCTGCGGTCCCCATTCCTTGGCGCCGAATTCGAACACGCCTTCCTGCGCGAAATAGCTGCCGGTCCCCATGGCGGACGCGACAGCACGGCCAGCGCGCAACGGGGCGAGCCGCGCGACGTCGTTGCCGGCGGGCAGCACGCGAACGCTCGAATTGTATTTTTCCTTCATCATCTTGCCGACGGCGACAGCGATGTTGAAGCCGGACGATCCGGTGTCATAGGCGGTGAATGTCAGCGATGACGGCAGTTTTACATCATCTGCACGCGCGGCGGATGACAACAGCAAGGCTGCGCTGGCGGCGGCAATAGCAGTGCGCGCAACGATTGAACGAAGCATGTATCCCCTCCCGATTTATGTAGCGTCCGCTTTGCGGATCACGTTATCGTGCACGGATCATGTCATCGCAGGCGATGGTTGGCAACGCCTGCGCGATGAATCGATCGGCTTCACGTCAGCTTTGCGTGTTTCGCTATAAGGAATATGGAACTGGCAGGAGCGTGGTCCGCAATGCATCGCGCGATGCAATGAAGAGGTGAGGCGCATTGTCGCGCGGTCGCATCACCATGCCGAGCTTCATTCCTGCGATGGCCGGTGGATGCGCGATAATGTCGATATCGCCGCGGTGTGGGCGATCGGTCGGCGAAGATGCAATTCGCCGACCGTATCTTGTTAGACTTCGATCGTTGCGATGATCTGGCCTTCGCCGACGACGTCATCGATCTTGACGAGGATGGTCTTCACTGCCCCGCCGCTCGGTGCGGAAACCGGAAGCTCCATTTTCATGGCCTCGACCAGAATGATGTCGTCGCCTTCGCCGATCTGATCGCCGACGTTTGCGGCGAGCGCGCAGACCCGTCCGGCGACCTCGGTGACAACCTTGGTTTCAGCCATTCTTCTGTTCTCCGTTTTTCTGATTGCAGCCCTGCCTCCCGGCCGCCGGAAAGAGTTCGGGTGCCGGACGAGGGCACAACAAAAGCCCCCGCCAGCCCCATCGATCCACCGACAGGAGCGACGTGATGTTTGCCGTTGCAGATTGCCCAAGGTAGTTTATTCTGCAAGTGGAATTTAATTTCGCCCTGCGGAATATAACGGGTCCGGATCGTGGCGCGCGGTCGGAATGCGTTCGCTAGCGATGTTTCGCGCGTCTGCGAATTCATGTGTTGCGACATTCAGGATGGGAGGATCGATGGGTCGACGATCAGAGCGGCTGACCAGAGCTGGACACCTCGCCGATCTTTCCGGCGGCAATGATGTCATTCAGGTGGTGTCGCGCGCGTTCGACGTGCTGCGCTGCTTCGAGGGCCACGAAACCCGGCTCGGCAATCTGGAGATATCCAATCGCTGCGGTCTGCCGCGATCCACCGTCTCCCGCCTGACGCACACGCTGACCCGCATGGGCCAGTTGATCTATCTCCCGCACGATCAGAAATATCGCATCGGGCCAAGCGCGGTGGCGATGAGCACCTCGATGATGCGCGGTTGGCAGGTGCGCGATTTCATCAGGGATCAACTCCGCGATGTCGCCGCTGGCATTCCCGGCACCGTCGGTTTTGTCATCCCGGATCGCTTCGAACTGGTTTATCTCGAATATGCGCGCTCGGCGGCGGCGCTGGGGCTGCACTCGGGCGTCGGCACGCGGATCGCGATGGGGCGTAGCGCCGCCGGCCACGCCTATGTCGCCGCGCTCGATGAAGCCTCCGCCAATGTGCTGGTGACCGAGATGGAGCGCGAGTGTCCCGAGGACGCCAAGGTGCTGCGTCCGCGCATGGAAGCCAATCGCCGCCATCTGCAGGAGAAGGGCTACGTCGTGACGTGCGGTCTGTGGAGCCCGCATATCAACGGCATCGCGGTCCCGATCTGGTCGCCGCAGTATCAGACCTACGCTGTGATCACCATCGGAGTGCTGTCGGCAATGTACGACGAGCAGCGGCTGCATGACGAAGTCGCAGCGCCATTGCGCGAACTGGTGCACGGCATTGACGCGGCATTGTCGCGTCCCGACGCCGATGTTTTCCGCCGCACGCCGGAAGCAACGACAACCACATCAAATAAAACAACGATCAACTCGGAGAATATGAATGACTTGGCAGCCGGAACTCGACGATCTCGCCCGCCGCGAGGACTTCGCGCGGCAGATGGGCGGCGTTGACAAGGTCAAGCGACAGCGAGACCAGGGCCGGCTAAACGTTCGTGAGCGCATCAACAAACTGGTCGATGACGGCAGCTTTCATGAAATGGGCGCGATTGCCGGTATCGGCGAATACGACGCTGGCGGCGATCTCGAAAAGCTGACGCCCGCCAACTGCATCTTCGGCCGCGCCAGGATCGATGGCCGGACCGTGGTTGTGGTCGGTGACGACTTCACTGTGCGCGGCGGCTCCGCCGATGCCTCGATCAGCGCCAAACCGCTGATGGCCGAGGAGATGGCGCGCGATTTCCGCCTGCCGATCATTCGCGTGATCGAAGGCTCTGGTGGCGGCGGTTCGGTGAAGACGATCGAAACCAAGGGCGCGGCCAATTTGCCGGGCGGCATCGGCGGCACTCGCTGGTATGCAACCACGACCGGAAACATGGCGAAGGTGCCGGTGGTCGGCCTCGGGCTCGGCTCAGTGGCGGGTCTCGGTGCGGCGCGACTTGCGGCGAGCCATTATTCGGTCATGACCAAGACCTCCGCTATGTTTGTCGCCGGTCCGCCGGTGGTGGCGCGGCTCGGCCAGCAACTCGACAAGCAGGAACTGGGCGGCTGGGAGATTCAGACAAAAGCGGGCGCTATCGACCATGCAGTTGATACCGAGGAGGAGGCGTTCGAATGCGCCAAGCGCTTCCTGTCCTATCTGCCGTCGTCGGTGCATGAACTGCCGCCGACGCTGCCGTGCGATGACAATCCGGAACGCTCCGACGAGAAGCTGATGAAGGTGGTGCCGCGCAACAAGCGGCAGGTCTACAAGATGCGGCCGATCATCGAGAGCGTGGTGGACAAGGGTTCGTTCTTCGAAATCGGTCAGAATTTCGGCCGCTCGATCATCGCCGGACTGGCGCGCCTGGAAGGCCGCGCGGTGCTGTTGCTCGCCAGTGATCCGTATCACTACGGCGGTTCGTGGACCTCCGACACTTGCGACAAGGTGATCCGCTTCGTCGATCTGGCCGAGACGTTCCATCTGCCGGTGGTCTATCTGATGGATTGCCCCGGCTTCATGATCGGGCTCGAGGCGGAAAAGACCGCGACCATCCGTCATGGCGTGCGCGCGATGGCAGCGGTGAACCAGAGCACGGTGCCATGGTGCACGATCATCGTGCGTAACGCCTTCGGCGTCGCGGGCGTGGTGCATCAGCCGGCGGATCGCTACTCGATGCGCTATGCGTGGCCGTCAGCGTCGTGGGGCTCGCTGCCGCTTGAAGGCGGCATCGAAGCGGCTTATCGCGCTGACCTCGACGCGGCGGAAGACCGGGAAGCCAAGATGCGGGAGATCGAGGATCGTCTCAACAAATTACGTTCGCCCTTCCGTTCGGCCGAGAAGTTCTGGGTCGAGGAAGTGATCGATCCGCGCAAGACCCGTTCGTTGCTCTGCGAGTTCGCGCGTCTTGCAGAACCGCTGCGTACCCCGGGGATCGCCGGCAACATGGCGATCCGTCCTTAAGCGGGGCTTAGTGCGGTGTGCGTTCCACGGCGATCGCCGTGGCTTCGCCGCCGCCGATGCACAATGACGCGATGCCGCGCCGCAGGTTGCGGGCCTCCATTGCGTGCAGCAACGTCACGATCAATCGCGCGCCGGTGGCGCCGATCGGATGGCCTAGCGCGCAAGCGCCGCCATTGACGTTGAGTTTATCGCGCGGGATTCCAAGGTCGCGCGCGGCAGCCATCGGCACCACCGCGAATGCTTCATTGATCTCGAACAGATCGACATCGTCGACGCTCCAGCCGACCTTGTCGAGCAGCTTGCGGATTGCCGGGATCGGAGCCGTGGTGAACCATTGCGGCTCCTGGCTGTGGGTCGTGTGGCCCTTGATCTCGGCAAACACCGGCAAACGATGATGATCGGCGGTCGAGCGCAAGGTGAGGGCCAGCGCGGCCGCGCCATCGGCATTCGCCGAAGACGCCGATGGCGTGATCGTGCCGTTGGCCCGGAATGCCGGCTTGAGGCCGGGAATTTTTGCCGGATCCACCTTCAGCGGATGCTCGTCGTTGGCGACGGAACGTGGTCCCCCTTTTTCAACCACGGTGAGCGGGATGATTTCGTTGGCGAATGCGCCGCTCTCGACCGCGTGGCGTGCGCGTGTCAGCGTCTCCATGGCGTAGGCATCCTGGTCCTTGCGGGTGAACTGATAGGCCTCGGCGGTGGCTTCGCCGAAATCCCCCATCGAACGTCCGACCTCGTACGCATCCTCAAGGCCATCCATCAGCATGTGGTCGATGATGCGATCATGCCCGACGCGATAGCCTCCGCGCGCCTTTGCCAGCAGGTAGGGCGCGTTGGACATGCTCTCCATGCCGCCGGCCACGACGATATTGGCTGAGCCGGCCTTGATGATGTCGTGTGCCAGCATGGTGGCTTTCATGCCCGAGCCACAGACTTTGTTGACGGTGGTGGCGCCAGTGGCGTCCGGCAGTTTCGCGCCGCGTGCGGCCTGCCGCGCAGGCGCCTGTCCCTGACCTGCGGGCAGAACGCAGCCCATGAAGACTTCATCGATTTGTTCGGAAGACAGCTTGGCGCGTTCGACGGCCGCGGCGATGACAGTCGACCCCAGCTTGTGCGCACTGAACGATGAGAGGTCTCCCTGGAATCGTCCGAGTGGGGTGCGTGCGGCGGAGAGGATGACAACCGGATCGGAACCAGACATGACCATGCTCCTGAGACTCGATGCATTGAATTATAATCATCATATGATGCAATGCAAAAAGTTCAATGCCGTTGCCGGCACAAGGTCGTGATCAGTTGGAAGGGCTGCGTGCTTGCTATTTCCCGCCACGCTTGCGATCGACGAACTCTTGCATCAGCCGGCGCGGTTCGTCGGTGAGATACGAACGGCCGAACGCGCCGACGGACACCTCGACGGATTCTTTCAGCGGGAGATCCTCCCACTGCCGCAGTAACGCTTTCTGATTGCGCAGAGCCTGCGGTCCGCATTCCAGCAGCATCTCCACCACACGCTCGACGGCGGCGTCGAGCGCCTCGCCGTCCGCGGCAACCACGTCGACTAAACCCCAGTCCAGTGCGGTCGGGGCGTCGATGGTGGCGGCTGTCATCAACAGCCAGCGGGCGCGGCCCCAGCCGATCAGGCGCGGTAACAGCGCGGCGTGGATCACAGAAGGAATGCCGACCCGCACCTCCGGCATCGAGAACTTGGCATCTTGTGCCGCGACCCGGAAATCGCAGGCGGCGGCGACTTCGAGCCCACCGCCAAGGCACCAGCCGGGCATCCGCGCAATCGTCGGCGCGGGGAAATCGCGCACCGCCTCGCAGAGATCGCGCAAGCCGGAGATGAAGCGCTCGGCGCTGGCCTGCTCGAGCGTCGACCTTTCCTTGATGTCGGCGTCGGCCGCGAGCGTGGTCAATCCTTCGGTGACGGCCTTGATCACCGCTGTGTTGAGAACGGTGAGGGAGCCGGCATTGCTGATGGCGAAGCGGACCACGCCGCGCGCGTCACGCGTTACGCCGCAATGGGAATTGATCATCTGCATTGAAAGTCTCGCTCTGGTTAGGAGGGCGGCGGGTGGGGCGGCCGAACGGCCGTCGGTGGCAAATACCTCAATCAGACCATATTTCGATTTTCCTTAAAGTGCTTTCGTTATATGATCTACAACATGTCATGGGAGCGGTGATGCGCTACGCCAAGGAACACAAGCAGGAAACCCACGACAGCATCGTGAAGAAGGCTTCGGTCAAGCTTCGCGAGCGCGGCGCGCACGGCATCGGCGTCGCGGACCTGATGAAGGAAGCGGGCCTTACCCATGGCGGCTTCTACGCGCATTTCGCATCACGCGAGGCGCTGGTGGTCGAGGCGTTCGTCTATGCGATGGAGCGCTCCACCGCCGCCTGGCGGAAGAAAACCGAGCCGATGCCGCCCGAGGAGCGTTTCGCCGCCATCGTCGAATCCTACCTGAGCTCCGCCCATCGCGACGATCCGGGACGCGGCTGCGCGCTGCCGGCGCTGGCGGCCGAGATCGGGCGCGAGAGCGTCAAGACCCGCCGTGCTTTCGCCGGCAAGCTCGAGGAGATGGTGGAGATGCTGGCCGAGCAGATTCCAGATGCCTCGGCTGAAGCCGCGCGCGAGCAGGCGATGGCCGCGCTCGCGACCATGGTGGGCACGCTGGTGTTGGCGAGGGCGGGCGGCTCCGGCAAGCTGTCGGATGATATTCTCGCCGCCGGCCGGGACGTCCTGCTGGAGAAGCCGGCGCCGGTGAAAGCGCGCGTGAAAAAGCCTGCCGCCAAAGGGGCGTAGGCCCTTCCATCAGGGTGGTTGCGGCCCTACAGCGCATTTGCACAGGCCATGTCTGCATTTTCGCAAACGGGTTGCGCGGAGAATCCATTTTCAAAAGCCGGACGGAAGGGCCAAAGTAGCCTCAGGAAGACATTTCTGGAGGAAAATATGCGCTCGATCGGACATTTCATCGGCGGTAAGGCCGTCAAGGGCACATCCGGCCGCTTTGCCGACGTCTATCAGCCGATGACCGGCGACGTGCAGGCGCAGGTCGCGCTGGCGACCAAGGCCGAGCTTCGCGCCGCCGTCGAGAACGCTAAGGCCGCGCAGCCGGCCTGGGCCGCGACCAACCCGCAGCGCCGCGCCCGCATTCTGATGAAGTTCCTCGAATTGGTCGCCCGCGACAACGACACCATGGCCGAACTGCTGGCGCGCGAGCACGGCAAGACCATTCCGGATGCCAAGGGCGATATCCTGCGCGGCGTCGAGGTCGTCGAATTCGTGCTCGGCGTGCCGCACCTGATGAAGGGCGAATACACCGAGGGCGCGGGCCCGGGCATCGACATCTATTCGATGCGCCAGCCGCTCGGTGTCGTCGCCGGCATCACCCCGTTCAACTTCCCGGCGATGATCCCGATGTGGCAGTTCGCCCCGGCGATCGCCGCCGGCAACGCCTTTATCCTCAAGCCGTCGGAGCGCGATCCCGGCGTGCCGATGCGTCTTGCCGAATTGATGCTGGAAGCCGGCCTCCCGGCGGGCATTCTCAACGTCGTCAACGGCGACAAGGAAGCCGTCGACGCCATTCTGGACGATCCGGATATCTCGGCGGTCGGCTTCGTCGGCTCGTCGTCCATCGCGCAGTACATCTATGAGCGTGCGGCGCAGACCGGCAAGCGCGCCCAGTGCTTCGGCGGCGCGAAGAACCACATGATCGTGATGCCCGACGCCGACATGGATCAGGCGGTCGATGCGCTGGTCGGCTCTGGCTACGGTGCTGCCGGCGAGCGCTGCATGGCGGTGTCGGTCGCAGTGCCGGTCGGCAAGACCACCGGCGATCGTCTGATGGAAAAGCTGATCCCGCGAGTCGAGAGCCTGAAGATCGGTCCGTCGATCGATCCGAGCGCCGACTTCGGCCCGCTGGTCACCAAGGCGGCACTGGAGCGCGTGCGCAATTACGTCGATATCGGCGTGCAGGAAGGCGCGACGCTCGCGGTCGATGGCCGTGGCTTCAAGATGCAGGGCTACGAGAACGGTTTCTACCTGGGCGGCTGTCTGTTCGACAACGTCACCAAGGACATGCGGATCTACAAGGAAGAAATCTTCGGACCCGTCCTGTCGGTGGTGCGCGCGCACGACTTCGACGAGGCGCTGCGTCTGCCGTCCGAACACGAATACGGCAACGGCGTTGCGATCTTCACCCGCGACGGCGACTCCGCGCGTGAATTCGCGGCCCGCGTCAATGTCGGCATGGTTGGCATTAACGTGCCGATCCCGGTGCCGGTGGCCTACTTCTCGTTCGGCGGCTGGAAGCGTTCCGGCTTCGGCGATCTCAACCAGTACGGTGCGGACTCGATCCGCTTCTACACCAAGACCAAGACGGTGACCGCGCGTTGGCCGTCCGGCGTCAAGGAAGGCGCCGACTTCGCGATGCCGACCAGCTAAGCTATTGCTTGGCAAATGCCGCTCCCGGAGATATCCGGGAGCGGATGCCGCACGCCGCCGCGCGATTGCCGAAGGGTATCTTTGGTCGTGCAGCAGATAGTTGCGGTCTGAATCCCTGTCTCAACCCCGTTGGCACAGGGCAGGGTCATCGAACACAGCGGGGTGATATGCAATTCGCGCTCAATGAAGATCAGATTGCGGTCCGCGACATGGCGCGGGATTTCGCGGCCGAGAAGATCGCGCCGTTCGCGCTGAAGTGGGACGAGGAGAAGCATTTTCCCGTCGAGGTGATGCGGGAGGCGGCAAGCCTCGGCATCGGCGGCATCTACATCAAGGATGACGTCGGCGGTTCGGCGCTGACGCGCTTCGATGCCGCGCTGATCTTCGAGGCATTGGCGCAGGGTTGCCCGACAGTGTCGTCGTTCATCTCGATCCACAACATGGCGTCGTGGATGATCGATGCCTATGGCTCGAATGAACAGCGCCACAAGTGGTTGCCGAAGCTGTGCACCATGGAATTGCTGGCGAGCTATTGCCTCACCGAGCCGGGTGCGGGATCCGATGCCGCTGCACTGCGGACGCGCGCTGTGCGCGAGGGCGATCACTACGTACTCAACGGCCAGAAGCAGTTTATCTCCGGCGCGGGCAGCACCGATCTGCTTGTGGCGATGGTGCGCACTGGCGACGCCGGCCCCGGCGGCATCTCGACAATCGTGATCGACGGCAAGACGCCGGGCGTCTCGTTCGGCGCCAATGAGCGCAAGATGGGCTGGAATGCGCAGCCGACCCGCGCGGTGATTTTCGAGAACGCGCGCGTGCCGGTCGCCAATCGCCTCGGCGACGAAGGCATCGGCTTCAAGATCGCGATGGCCGGGCTCGACGGTGGCCGACTGAACATCGCGGCCTGTTCGCTTGGCGGCGCGCAGTCCGCGCTCGACAAGACGCTGAGCTACATGAAGGAGCGCAAGGCGTTCAACAAGCGGCTCGACGAATTCCAGGCGCTACAATTCCGTGTCGCCGACATGGCGACTGAACTGGAAGCGGCGCGCACTTTCCTGTGGCGCGCGGCGGTGGCGCTCGACAACAAGGACTCCGACGCGTCGATGCTGTGTGCGATGGCCAAACGCTTCGGTACCGATGTCGGCTTCGATGTCGCCAATCAGGCGCTGCAACTGCACGGCGGTTACGGTTATCTCGCGGAATACGGCATTGAGAAAATTGTGCGTGATTTGCGTGTGCATCAGATTCTCGAAGGCACCAACGAGATCATGCGGTTGATCGTGTCGCGCAAGCTGATCGAGGGCGCGCGATGAGTGTTGACGCAGCCGAGGGCGATCTGATCGCCCGTCGCGAAGGAGTGGCCGGCGTGATCCGGCTCAATCGCCCGAAGGCGATTAACGCTCTGACGCTGGAGATGACGCGCGACATGGACCGCGCGCTGGATGCGTTTCAGGCCGATCCTGCCGTAGCGCTGATCGTGCTGGAAGGCGCGGGCGAGCGCGGGCTGTGCGCCGGCGGCGATATTCGCGGGCTTTATGACAGCGCGCGCGAGAAGGGCGATCTCGGCCCCGTGTTCTGGCGCGAGGAATACATCCTCGACGATCGCATCGCGCGCTTCCCCAAACCTTATGTCGCCTACATGGACGGTCTGGTGATGGGCGGCGGCACGGGGCTTGCTGCGCACGGCAGCCATCGTGTCGTCAACGACAGAACCAAGGTCGGGATGCCGGAAGTCGGCATCGGCTTCTTTCCTGACGTCGGCGGCACCTGGTTGCTGTCGCGCGCACCGGGCGAGGTCGGTACCTACTTCGGTCTCACCGGCCAGACCATGAACGGCGCTGACGCGATCTATGCGGACTTTGCCGATTTCTACGTACCGTCCGCGAAGTGGCCGGACTTGCGTGCCGCGCTTATCGCATTGCCGATCGGTGCCGATGCCGCAAGGGTCACGAATACTATTGGCAGTTTCACCGAGAAGCCACAGCAGGGCATCGCCGAACAACATCGCGCACAAATTGATGCGCTGTTCGGGCACGATAGTGTCGAGGGTATTGTTGCCGCGCTACGCGCCGACGGTTCTGAGTTTGCGCGGGTGACTTTGAAGGCGATTGGCGAGAAGTCTCCGACCAGCCTCAAGGTGGCGTTGAAGCTGTTGCGCGCGGCGCGGGGCTCCAAATCGTTGCAGGAATGCCTCGCGCGCGAATATCGCGCTGCGCTACAGGTGTTCGATAGCGCGGAATTCATTGAGGGCGTTCGCGCCGCAATTATCGATAAGGACCGGCAGCCGAAATGGCAGCCTGCGAGGATTGAGGACGTCACGCCGGAGATCGTCGATCGCTACTTCGCGCCGCGTCCCGGAGATCAACTGGTTTTCCCGAAATAGAGCGTGATCCCGAAAAGTGGAAGCCGGTTTTCGGATAAGATTACGCTCAAATAGAAGATCGAGTTACGAGACGACAAGCAAAAGAGGAAACGTCATGGCGAACATCGCATTCATTGGCCTCGGCAACATGGGCGGCCCGATGGCCGCGAACCTGGTCAAAGCCGGTCACAAGGTCGCCGGCTTCGATCTGGTGGACGCGTCGCGCGAGGCCGCGAAGGCCGCCGGCGCGTCGATTGCCGCCACAGCCGTCGACGCGGTGAAGGGCGCGGACGTCGTCGTCACCATGCTGCCGGCCGGCAAGCATGTGCTCTCGGTGTGGACCGAAATTCTGCCGTCGGTCGCCAAGGGCGCGCTGCTGATCGATTGCTCGACCATCGATGTCGAAAGCGCGGTCGCTGCCCATGGCCTTGCAGCGAAGGCTGGTGTCGCGTCGGTCGACGCGCCGGTGTCGGGAGGCGTTGGCGGTGCGCAGGGTGCGACGCTCACCTTCATGTGCGGCGGCGACGACAAGGCGTTCGCGGCGGCTAAGCCGATCCTCGAGAAGATGGGCAAGAAGATCGTCCATTGCGGCAAGGCCGGCGCGGGGCAGGCGGCGAAGATCTGCAACAACATGATCCTCGGTATTTCGATGATCGGCGTCTGTGAGGCGTTCACGCTGGCCGAAAAGCTCGGCCTGTCGCATCAGGCGCTGTTCGATGTGTCGTCGACCTCGTCGGGCCAGTGCTGGTCCCTGACGACCTATTGTCCGGTGCCGGGTCCGGTGCCGACCTCGCCGGCCAACAACGACTACAAGCCCGGCTTCGCTGCCGCGCTGATGCTGAAGGACTTGAAGCTGTCGCAAGCGGCCTCCAAGGCAGCCGGTGCCGCGACGCCGCTCGGCGCCCACGCCGAAGAGATTTACGCGGCGTTCGAGAGGGCTGGCCACGGCGGCGTGGATTTCTCCGGCATCATCCATCATTTGCGCGAGATCGCCGGAAAATAGCCGCCACAGCGTTTTCGAGCGAAGTGGATACCGGTTCGCGTGAAGAAAACGCGTCAAAAAAACAATCCGGAGCCCCGTTCCGATTCCATCGGAACGGAAAT
>JAFKKL010000131.1:0-15263 GCA_017305595.1 Hyphomicrobiales bacterium
GAAATCGAAACCGAGCACAACAACGCACGCCACGGCGGCGATCGCGGCGAACGCCACGAACGGAATGTAACGACGATTCATAGGAAACCCCTATTTCTGGTTGATGGAGCGGAGCGACGCGATTGCTTCGCTGACCGCGGACTTGATCGCCTCACCGCCCTCGGACTCACTCCGAACGGCCTTCGCATAACCGACAGAGGCGATCTGCACGGCCATGGCCTTGGGGACGCCTGCCTCGCGCAGGACATCCTCGAATTCCTTGATCGACGGCGCATCACCATCGCGAAGACGCCGGGCAAATTCCGACATCATGCCGTCCGCCTTCACAGCGTCGACGCGCGCGCGAATGTTCGCCGGAAAGGAGACGATTGACGCCTCCAAAAGGTTGAGCTTCACCAGCTTTCGCGGGTTGGCGCCGTCCGAGGGCTCGACGTCGACTTCGCGATAACCGATCGACATGCCCTGAATGGCGCCAGCCTTGAGCATGATCAGCGCTTCGTCTGCGCGGCGCACGCCCTTCAGCAATTGCCCCTTGGCATGGAGCCCCTTGCCGTCGTCGCTCATCTCGTGCCAAACGCCGATCGGCTCGTCCGGATTGTGCTGCCAGAGCATCAGAGGATAGGTGCCCTCGCGCTTGTGCTTGGCGAGACTGTCGGAGAACG
This sequence comes from Hyphomicrobiales bacterium, assembly GCA_017305595.1. Taxonomy (GTDB): domain Bacteria; phylum Pseudomonadota; class Alphaproteobacteria; order Rhizobiales; family Xanthobacteraceae; genus 62-47. The sequence goes on from JAFKKL010000131.1 coordinate 663, forward strand.
CGCCCGGCATAACAGCCTCGTTGTAGCTGTCGCGGACGCCGAACACCGAAACGTAGCCCTCGATTTCGCCGCTATCCTCGGCAGCCTTGACCTTGAAGGCGAAATCCTTGGTCTTCATCGTTTTCATGTGTCACCCTCGATCAGTGGAGGTCCGACGTCGCGGCCCATCATCGCCTTCATTTTCGCATCGACGATCGCGTCCAGATCGCCGCCGAACAGCAGATTCATCATCGCGGAGCGTAATTGCTGCGTCGGCGACGCCTGCTCCATTCCGAGCTGGTCAAGCGGGATCATGTTCGACTGGACGGTGAGCACGTCGCCGCCCGGCATCGGCGGCCGATTGTCCATCGCGCGCCCTTCGTTGCGCGTGAGATAGCCGTTCTGCCCGAGCGAACTCAGGAGCGCCGCGCGACCCGCGCTGTCGGCGCGGAACAACCCCTCGAACAAGAACTCAGCGAAGATCTTGCCGCGCTCGGCCGGCGGCAGGAGCCGCTTTTTGATGGCCTGCTCGATCCGAACGAGGTACGGACGCAATCCGAGAACATACCAACCGAGCATGATCTGCTCGATTCCCGATCCCCACATGGTCTGCCCCTGCGCGGCATGACCGATCAGCACGGGCGGGATCCGCAGCCAGCGGCACAATTCCTCGATACTGAAACGCCATGTGAGCAGCATTTCCGCATCTTTCGGCGGCAGGCTCACTGATTTGACGTCGAATCCAGCCTCGAGTAGCCCCGCATTCAGCGCCTCACCGCCGAGATATGGATCGATAAACGTCTTTCGAAACTCATCGCGCTGCGGTTGCGTCAACCGAGCTGCAGGTGGCGCGGTGAAGAACACCGAGTCCTTCATGCCATGTCGAAAATAAGACCCGGCAGACCGTCCGATCGCCTCGGAAAAGCCGAGGCTCTGTCGCGCGAAGGACACAACCGACAGCCCGCCGCCATTGCCGTCATCACCAAAGCCACGGATATGAAACACGTCATCTTCCGTCAGGCCGATGTAGCGCTTTCCGCGATGCGTGAACGAGTAGCGCAGAACGCCCTGCGCATCGCGTTTCCGGTCCATGTCGCCGGGCGCCGCCGACAATGGCGTCAACGAAATGATCGAACCGTCGCTGCGCTTGTCCTTCAGCGAGTAGCTGTTGCCGTGCGCGGCAAGATCGATAACGACGCGCTCCCAATATTCGGCAGCGGTCTGATCGGCATTCGGACTGTTGTGCGTGATGCCATACAGCCAATGATCGTTGCGCGGTTTCTTGCTGCCATCCGGCAGCTTTTCATAGACAGCGCACGGCAGCGCACCGATCGTTTCGCCATATAGCCGAACGCCGGACCACCAGGCCGACAGTCGCATGGCCCCATCGGCACTGACATCGTATCCGGACCACGAGCCGACCTTACTGCGGCGCGAATTTTCCGGATCCTGCACCTTGAGCGCGGGCTTCGACCACCACGACAGCAACCCCCAACCCATCGGCTATCCCATCACAGCGTTCTTGAGGAAGTCGTCGATGTTCGGCGCAACGCGCGCCGACGTCGCAACGCCGATCGACATGGCGAGCGAAACCATGCCGTCGATACGCGTCGTGGCCTTGTCCTTGGCGAACATGCGATGACCGGTGCGGTTCTGTTCATAGACGACGCCGCCGGCACACATACGCATGACCGGATTGACGGCGACGGTAATGCGCTGCTCGAGCAGGGCCGCCTCGAGCTTGTTGATGGAGTCCGGCATCCACCAGACGATGTCGTCGGCGCCGGTTTCCCGGTTCGGGTCGCCGTCGCGGTCGCCAATAATGCGACGCTGAAAGCCCTGCGGATGAACCTCGGCCGGGATCGATCCGCCCTTTTCACCGAGCGCGTCAAGGAGCTGCTCGAGCCCGTACTGGTCGGCGCCGATCATCACCGGCTGATATTGCGCGACCAGCTTGAGCAGCGCGTCGGCCACCCATGAATACTTGATGCGCGGACCCGGCACCGCCTCCATGAAGCCCTTATCAGCCCAAAGCTCATAGGGCGCACGGTCGGACTTCGCACGCTCTTTCAGCGTGTCCTTCGGCGTCCAGAACCAAGTGCGCGAAGCGAACTTCCACTGATCCTTCGTGGAATCCAGCAACCACGTCAGCGTGAACGCAGTCAGGTCGCGCGCGCGAGAGAGGTCGAGGCCGCCATAGCACGGGACATTCGCGGCGGTCAGCGCGTCAACATCGACCACGCCTTCGCAATCTTCCCACACCTTGCGCGGAATGGCCGATGTCGCCGATTCCGTCCACTGGCAGAAATGCAGCCGGCGGACCAAACCCTCTTTCGACGGCATGCCGCGCGCTTCCTGCACCTGCTCGCGGATGAATTCCGGCTGGATCGACACGCCGAGATTCGGATTGGCCTTCGGCCAGCAGGACTCGTCTTCGAACGGATCGTCCTTCTCGTCCAGATTGGCGATGAAGGCGAACCACGCATCGTTGTCGAATTCGCCCTTCAGGATCCGCACCGACATGTCGTGCTCTTGGCCGCAGACCGTTTTTTTGTCGAAACCAGAGTTGGTGATTTCGAACAGGATGGCTTCCTGATTCCCCTTGGTGCCGGCGCGCATCATTTCAATGACGGTGTTGTCCGGATGCTCGTGCACTTCATCGATCAGCGCGCAATACGGGCGGATGCCGGACTTCCCCTTTTTGTCGGACGAAATCGGCTTGAAGTACGAGTTAACGCCCGGCCGGCTGGTGTGCAGCTCCCACACCGGGTTCGCGCCCTTCGGCTTCAGCCGGCGGCGCAACGCGGGCGAGCGTTCCCACATCGCGACGGCGTCGCGGAACAGGATGGCCGCCTGATCCTTGTCCGTTGCGGCAGAATAAACCTCGGCGCGCAACTTGCGGCAGCCGAGTAGCATGTAATGGCCGATGCCGGCGGCGAGCGGCGATTTGCCGTTGCCCTTGCCGATCTCGACGTAGGCGCGACGGAAACGCCGGAAGCCAAGCGCGTTTTTCCAGCCGAACAGCGAGCCGACAATGAACGCTTGCCACGGCTGCAACTCGAACGGCGTGGCATAGGTGGACACCTCGCCATATTCGTCGCGCTCTTCGACCTCAACCGTCAACACGTCGCGGAAGAATCCGATGGCGCGCTGTGCGGCATGGACGTCGAACGACAGCCCGCGCACCGCGCCGGACTCGCGGTCACGCAGATGCCGCTCGCAGGCAGCCCGCACCAACGGGCCGGCGACAATCTCGCCGGCCAGGACCGCCACGGCATAAGCCGTGGTCTCGTCCTCGCTCGGTGCTTCAGGCTGCAGCGGCGGCGCGCCGTTCCGCATCGCGGTCGGCTGCGACGTCGTCGAAAGATCGTCCATCATTTTCCAGAGTGGCCTTGTGGCCGGTGAATTGCTGCCAGCGGCGGACAGCGACGTCGACATAGAGCGGGTTGAGCTCGATGGCGAAACAACGCCGGCCGGTCATTTCGGCGGCGATGATGGTGGTGCCGGACCCGGAGAACGGCTCATAGACCATTTCACCGGACTGCGAATTGTTCTCGATCGGCCGCTTCATTGCCTCGACCGGCTTCTGCGTGCCGTGACCGGTATCGGACTTGACGTGCTCGATGTTCCAGACGGTCGATTGCTTGCGCCCGCCTTCGTAATGGCCGCGCTCGCCGTCGCGAACGGTATAGGTCGCGACCTCATGCTCCGGAACGAAATGCCAATGATCGTCGGCACCGTCCTTGGTGGCGTAGAAGCACGGCTCATGCTGGAAGTGATAGTCGCCGCGCCCGAGCACGTGGCGCTGCTTCACCCAAACGATATGCGCGCGGATCTTGAATCGGCAAGCCACCAGTGAATTGGCGACGTCGCCGCAATAGGCCCCAGCGTGCCAGATGTACGCGACATCACCGGGAAACAGCGCCCATGCCTCGCGCCAGTCGGCACGATCGTCATTCAGCACCTTGCCGGTCGCCGCGTCCTTCGACGTGACGCCAGCCTGCTGACGCCATGCCGGATCGTATTTCACGCCATAGGGCGGGTCCGTCACCATCAGGTGCGGGACGCGGCCGACCAGCACGCGGGCGACATCGTCCGGATTGGTCGAGTCGCCATTGGTGATGCGGTGCCGCTCACCGAGCAACCAGACATCACCGCGGCGAGACGTCGGCACCGGCGGCGGTTCCGGCACTTCGTCCGGATCGGTCAGACCAACGGTCGGCTCGTGAAGAAAGCCAGCAATGCGGCCGGGCTCGAATCCGAGCTGGTCCAGTTCGACGCCGAGCGCGTTGAGCTCGAGCACTTCGCCCTTGAGCAGCTTGTCATCCCAGCCCGTCGACATGGTGAGCTGGTTGTCGGCGAGGCGAAACTTGCGCCTCTCCGCTTCGTCCCAACCGATCGCGATCAGAACGCGGACCTCGGCGAACTGCTCCTGCTTCAGCGCCTCAAGACGACCGTGACCGGCGATAACGACGCCATCTTCGTCGACCAGGACGCGATGTACCTGACCGTACTGGCGCAGCGACGCGCGCAGTTTGTCGAGCTGCGCCTGATCGTGCTTCTTCGCGTTGCGCTCATACGGCCGCAGCCGTTCGATCGGCCAAGTATCCTCGCGCACGCGGGTCGCCGCGCGCGGCCCGATCGGCTCGAACTCCACGCGCGGCGTTTCCGGTTCGGCGGCCTTACGGCGGCGCCTTGGCTTAGCTGAAGTATTGGTCATTTTCGTCGAACAGATCGCCCTGACCGGGCAGAAGGTTTCGCTCGTCGGTCGGTGACAGACCGAGCATCGCAACGAGCGAGCGCCACTGGCGCCAGCTCTCATTCACCTGCGCAACGTGCGGATGGCTTTTCACCTGATCGCCGTTGCGCGTTTTCACGCGGTAGATTTCATGCGCCAGCGTCGGCATCGAGTCTCGCAGGCCCCGCAACCGAACGGTGCAGCGGCAATACTCGATGATGGTGTCGATGTAGCGCGCCTTCAGCCGATCGACCGACGGATCCGCAAGGATCGCAGCGACGCGCTTGTATTCACGCTCGATATCTTTGGTGAGTCCCTTCGGCATCAACCGCCGAATGGCGCGCGCGATCATCTTGCGCCGGAGCTTCTCCGCGTCCTCATCGTCCGGACGCATCGGAACGACGTTCTTCAGCTTTGGTTTGGCACCGCGCATCAGAGTGGCTTTTCGTATTTAATTCCGAAATTTTGCGTGGAAAGGAGAGCCGCCGGTCCGGGAGCGAGAGGCCCCAGACTTTTGACCCACCCCCCACCTATCGGTCGGTCGGCCAGCCATCAGCACCGGTCGCGGACCGCTCGCGGCGGCTGATCGCGATGGCACGCGCCGAGTTGAGCCAGAGGTCCGCCTCGGCGATGGCACCGCGATCGAACAGGTGCTCGAGCTGTTGCTTCACCACGTTGTGGTGGAAGTCGCAGGCTGGCTGCCACTTCGTTGCATCCCAGAAGAGGTCCATGTCACCACGATGCGGGAGCACGTGGTCGACCACAGTGGCAACCGAGATACGCCCTTCAGCCTCACACCCTAAGCAGAGCGGGTGATGCGCCCTGAACACCTTCGCCGATCGGTCCCATCGCGCATCGTACCCACGTGCCCTAGCGGAGCCGCGTCGTGCGTCGTAGTCGGAAACGGTCGGCATACCCTATGCGGAAAGAAGGGCCGACAGCGGGCAAGCTGTCGGCCCAGGACACCCAAGCTAACGTGGAGGCGACGGCAACGACACGCGTCAGCCGTCACTCCTATGCCAGAAACGACAAAAGCCCCGCATAACAGCGGAGCTTTCCGGAATCCTACCAACTTCACCTGAATCGCTTTTTGCGATCGGTGATGCGCGGAAGCGTCGCCTCCGTCGAACCGTTCCAGACCTGCGTGGCAGCGTCAGACCGGTTCGAGCTGACCCGCCTCGAACATCACGGGGGTCATGCGCTTGAACAAGTCAACAAGGACACTGAGTCGGCCCTTGGAGTCGAGTCTTTCTATTCGACCGTTAAACGACGCAAACGGGCCATCCACAATCCGGACCAACTGACCGGCCTTGAACATAGCCTCGCGCTTGGAGCGCGGTACGTTCGCGACAGCGTTGATAGCGACAATGTCGGCAATCGCGGTCGGCTTCAGGTACGCCTTCCAGTCACCGAACCAGAGAAAGCCCGAACAGCCCTCAACCACTGCAAGATTCACACGCTCACACTCGAAGTCAGGAACAAAGATCATGCCGGGAAACAGCGGCGTGGTGACGGTACGCTTCACCTTGACTTCATAGCCATAGCGTCGGCGAACAACTGTTTCCTCACGCGGAAACGTCGGAAAATAGAAGTTCACATCCTCACGACGCAACGAGGTCAACACCTTGCGCTCTTTGCCCGGATGCGTGCGAAGCACGTACCAGCAACTCGGCAGCGGCACCTCGAGCCGCTCAACCGGCCGCGCGATGACGTCGACGAATTGGCCCTTCGTGTACTGGATCATCGCGCACCCTCGGCGTTGGCGTGGTCGGCGGACGGTTGCGCCGCCTCGCCCTCGAAGAATGTTCCATCCTTGCGCGGTGGCCATTCGCACGGCGCACGGATGCCGCCATGGCCGGGATCGTGCGGAAGCGGCTTACCGACCCACGACGTAAACCGCTGCTGCCATGCCGCGTGCTGCGGCGTGCCGGGCGCATAGACCGGCCAGCGCAGCGACGATTGATCGACGAAGCGCAGCATCGCCACGACGTCACGGCCGATCGGCGTCTTGCGGAAATACCCGCGCTCGCCGCCGTGTTCGCGGACGAACGGTGTCGGCGCTTTGGCGAGCTGACAGACGAACCGAAACGCCCGATCGTCGTCGGAGCCTTCGGCGATCCAGTGCTCGTCGGAGGCCTGCGCCGAAGGTTCGGTGCCGAGCTTGGCGTCGGGAAACTGCTCGAACCCACGCGTCCGGATCCAGATGTGCATCCGTGGAAAGTGCGTTTCGCCGAGCCGCTTCTTGGCCGCGATGTAAAGCGGGATGGCCGCACGGCACAGCCGCTGCTGGTCGGGTGCGAGCAGGCGGAATTCGTCCAATGCCAGATCACGGCGGCCGACCTCCCGCCCCGGCCATAGCAGCCACGACGGCTGAAAGTCTTCGGGTTCTTCCAAATCCGAATCCGCGTCGGCCGCTCGCCCCCTGGAAGGGGGTAAGGGGGAAGATTCAGGTTCAGGTTCAGAGATTAGGCCCTTCCCGCAGTGGTAGGGCTGGCGCAGTGCTGGCGTAGGGCTAACAGGGTCAGTCGGCGCATTTAGCCCTATCTGTTGGGTAGGGCTAATGACACCCCTAACACCATCAGCAGTCGCCTGATCGGCGACATCGTCCCGCTGCCCTTGCTGGCCGTCAGGGCTAACGGAAACGCTTCCGCTATCGAAATTCACCCCACGAACCGCACGCGCATAGGCCGCGCTCGGAAGCCCGCTATTGAGTCCGGTGTCGACATTTAGCCCCGTCTGTCGGATAGGGCTAAACCGCTGTTCAGCAACTTGCTCACCACGCGCGCGACGCTCGATCAGATCCGGATCCGAGCTGTAGAGGAACATGATCAGGTCGGTCGTTCGCTTGCCATTCTGGTCGCCATTGCGACGGCCGGCAGCATCAATCCATTGCGGCACGCGCGCTACGGCGCCGATCTCCTCCAGCCACACCAGACGCCGCCGAATGGTCTGCGCCGATAGTTCAGCGTCCTCGGCCAGCGTCGGAATGCTGACAAACGCACAACCATCGGAATCGATATAGAGCGACAGCATCATCAACAGCAGCTTAGCCTCGACGTTGCGAAGCCGCAGATTGCGCGCCCACGAATGAGCTTCATCGGATGCTAGACGTCGCGGCCGGTTATGACCGCGCCCAGGTGTAGACATGGCAATCTCGAACGTTAGGTGATTTCAGGGGACGCGGACGCAACAACACTGGCGTCGCCATCGCCCACAGCCGGCGGCGGCTGCAGGATCCGGGCAACAATTTCCTTGACGGTGAGGCGCTCGAACGCGCCAACTTCGATCGCGCGGTTGAGGCGGATGAACCATTCCGGCGGCACGACATGGCCCTCACGCGGGCGGCCATCCGGCCCGCGGTACGTGACCTCGCGGAGCTCACCGAGCGTTTTGCCATCCACGACGAGACGACAAACGACATCGGCCACGGCCATGCCGAGCGGCTGTCCGGAGCGCAGCACGCGGCCGGTTGTCAGCGCACCGTTGATGGCCGCAAGGCGCTTCATGGCACCGCCTCGCAGATGGGACCGTTCGCCAATTCGAGCAGCACATCCGCATGACAGGGCTGATCGAGCGGACACCAGCAGGCGAGGTTTTTTCCGCGCAGTTCCGCACGAACGCGATCGGCAAATGTCGCGTGACATTGCACCTTGCGGAACGCCTCGACCGCGAGCGACGCAGTCGCCAGCGGCCAGTTGTCCCAAAGATCCACATTCTTGGTGTAGTCAGCGTAATGCGCGATCGTTTCGGCTTCATCGCCGGAAAATCCATTCTTCCGCGCACCGACGACGAACCGATTACCCCATTGTGAAGGGCGCCCCACGTAGACCGTGCTCGGCGGCATCCTCCACCCTTTGACGCGCTGGCGCTGAATTCGGATTGGCCGCGTCATGCCGGCACCTCGCAGCGCGCATCGCAGGGCGGCGTTCCGTCGCAGCGGATCTGATCGCCATCGCGCCAGAACTCATACCAATGGCGATCGTGCGGCCCCTCGCTCTCGTGACGGCCGACCTTGATCATGCCGCAGCGGCAGCACTCACGTTCCGACTTGTGTGGAAACCGATCCGGCGCGCCCCACTTGTGCCGGGTCGATGTCATGCGGCGCAGCCCGGCAGCAGCTCACGACAGAGCTGCATCATCTCGCGCGCAGCAATATCCCAGCGCTGGTGCGGCACCACGACGTCGGGGATCGACGGAAATTCGAAAGGGTACGGCTGTGGGCACACCATCAGGTCGCGCCATTCCGTCGAAAGCAACTGCCGGTCCCAACGATGGATCGTCGCCAGCATGTCCGGCGACGGCGGCCAGGCGAGCCCGGCGCGATAATGAATGGCAACGTCGATGCGGTCGACCAGACGCGCGAACGAATCCGCGACCTGCCCCGCCAACACCCCGAAACTACCCATGATCGCTGCCAGCGCGCGCTTTTTCGGCGTGGTGTCGTCGCCGAGATACGCCTCATGCATGTCGTGGCAGAGCAGATAGGCGGCCACCTCGCGTGAGCCGGTGCCGAGCAACGCAGCCTTGGCGCACAGCACCGAATGCTGCGCGACCGAATACACCTGCCCCGGCGTCGCGCCACAGTAGCGATTGGCCTTGGCAAGGTGTTCGCAGATGACGTGGAACGAAACGTCGTCGGGTGACGGATTGAGCAAGTCGAAATTGCGCCCATCGGCACAGGTGAGCGTGGTGGTCGAGGCAGGCGTCATAGCTGCGCGCTTTCCATGTTAGTTGACGGAACGGGATCGATGAGCGACGCCAGCCAGGCGTGCCCCTCGGCGGTGACCTCAAGGCGATCGCTATGCACGGCCAGCCAACCGCGACCGATCAGGTCGCGATGGAGCTCGCTGAGCAGGGAGCAGTGCATCAACGGCGGCTCGACGCCGTGCGCATGGGCCGCGAGCACGTCGCGCAGCTCGATCTCTTCATCGTCGAGCGGCATACGCGTTTGCACGGCCTCGCCCTTGCTTGCCTGCGCAACCGGCGGCGGCGCGAACAGATCAGGCTCGGCGAGCGCCTTCTGCGCTTCGGCGGCCTCAACACGGCGCGGATCCAGACCGGCATCACCCGGCATCGGCAGTCGATAAACGTGCTCCGGCAGCGACATCGGCTTGGTGCGCTTTTTGAGCTTGCCGGACTTGTGATCTATCTCGCCGTCGACGAACCGCCGGATCATCTTTTCTGCGGCTGCTGCAACCCCACAACCGGAGGCAAAGCTGCCGGCACCGCCGAAGCTGCGATAACCGGTCTCGCTGATGCACGGCTTTGTCGGATCGACGGCATGCACCGTGAAATCCGAATCCTCATCATGGGTAACGATGTAGGGCGTGCCGTCGATATCGACGACAAACACGCCACGCTGGCACCAAGTCGGCTCCTGCCCGATCGGCGCCGCCGTTTCCGCGCGTAGCCGCTCGGCGGGCGATTCATCCAGCGCCATGCCGAAGTTCGTGTTGCCGTTGGCACGGACCTGAAGTAGCCGCAGCAACTCCAGCTCGGCGTCCTCACCCTCACCATCGATCGCGAGCACGCATGCGTGCAGCCGCGTAAGCGAAGCACGATAGAGAGCAACGAGTGCATCTACGTCTTCCGGCAATGCCTGCAACCGGTCATATTCGTCGATCTCGGCGCGCCACTGCTCGCGGCGTTCGCGACCCAGCTTCGTAAGTTTCAGCTTCTTCGTGCCGCTGATCAGCTCATCCGAGCGAAGCCGCTCAACCATGAAACTAAGCGGAATGGATTGTCCCGCGTCGATGACATCCAGCTCATCACACATCGCACGCTGTTCAGCGATGATGTCGCCGGTTTCACGTGAAACGTTATTACTTGCAGCGTCGGACTGCGCGACCTTCAATTCGTTCAGCCGCGCCCAGCCCACCTCGGTGAGCGACCAGTCCTCTGTTCCGCCGATCTGAAACGCCAACCCGCGCGCGATATAGTCATCGGCAACGCAGGCAACGATCGACATTCGATCCGGATACGCAAACGACGACAACGCCCGCAACGCCGTGAACTCATCAACGGAATCTTTGGAGGCGGGCAACGTTGCCGGCACATCGCCCACCTCCGCGTCCGCCGTCCGCCCGGCGGCAAGCCTACTAACGGACTCCACATCAGCATCGCTGGTTTGTCCCGCTGGTGCTTCATCGTCCGCGTTCACGTGGGAATCGTCTGACGCCGCGATGATATCGGCATCAGCCATTGTCGAATCTGCGATTTCACTTGTCGTATCGGCGGAAACGCTTTCCGAATCCGTCGATGCGGTTGACACACCGTCACCGCCCGCCTGATTGCCGAAGGCTTCCCAGCCTTCCGGCAGCGGGTGCTCGGCATCGACGCGCGCGAACAGCTCGAGCACCGGAACGCCGCCCGACATGGTGGCGATCATGTTGCGGTAATGCTCGGGCTTGCGCGAATGACCTAGCGGCTTCGAGCGTTCGCGATGGTTGCTGCCGAACTTTTCGTCGGTCGCCGGCTTCGGCAGTCCGCGCCCGCGCTTGAACAGCAGCAACACCTCGTCCTGATCGAACACGATGACGCCGCCGCCCTGATCGGCCGGGTGCTCTTCGTCAGTCTTGGTCCAGATGAACGCGGTCGAATAGGCCTCAAACCCCCAGGACTTTGCGACCGCATAAGCCAGCGGCATGTCCACCAGCACCGGGATGATCTCGCCGTCGCGGGTCTGCGCCTCCACTTCGATCGCATGCAGCGCGAACAGGTGCGCACGCGGAATCCAGAGGAACAACCAGGCGTCCGGCAGCACCGCGTCCTTGATCGGCAGCGCGCAGATGTCGGACCACGACATGGTGGAGTAGTGGTTTTCATAGGAGCGGTTGGTGACGCCCTGCTTCCGATGCCACGGCGGATCCGCATATATCACCGGGAAGCGCCGGCCTGACGGCAACACAGCCGTGGCGTCCGACAGTTCACGCGCTAGCTGGCGGCGGCGTTCGCGGCCTTCCTGCTCGGCGGACGTGCGCATCAGGTCAACACTGACCTTGTTGTTGCCCTCGAGCACTTCCTCGCGGTGCCGGTCCAGCAGCGCTTCGAACCGTTCCGGCTCGATCGCCGCCATGCGCTGCGCGCGCGAGGACAGCTTGCGATCGATGCCCGCCTGTTCAAGCGTGGGCGGCCGTTCCGCAGCCTGTTCCGGTGCGGAATCGGCTGCTCGGTACTGGTTGGCGCCGGTGCCGCCGCCCTTGTTGAGGCCGACCGTTTCACGCTGCGCGATGATCAACTCGCCCAGCCGGCGCTCGGCGCGAAAGCGGATCTGCGCCGCCGCGATTTCCATATCGCGGTCCTTGGCCTGCTTGGCATAGGCGCGCATCGCCTCGGCCTTGTCGCGGATCGACTTCACTTCATCGACCGCGACGGCTTCGGCCAGCAACCGCTTAGCCTCCTCGTATTTGACGAGCTCGGTCAAAACGGCACCTCCGAAGATTGCGCCGGCACGCCAAGCGCCATCAGCAGCTCGAGCGCGACCGACGCGACGGACGGAATCTGCGCGCGAGGCCGGCGGTTCGCGGCGTTCTGGCGATTGGTGACCCAGGTGAGATTGTCGCGCCGGTTATCGAGCGTCTGGCCATTGCCATGGTCGACGTGATGCGCGCGCATGAATCGCTCGGAGCGCGGATCCACCTTCGTCATGATCTCGCGATGCATGCGCACCGTGGCGCGGTCCCAGCCGACGTTGCGCTTGGCATAGTGCTGCCACGGCGTCCGCGAGCCCCACGACACGTTCCACGTGTTACGCGCCAGCCATTCGAAATCGATGGCATCGACCAGACACCAGATGCCATCGCGCTCCGACAACCAGATGCGCCGCAGCGGCGACAACGGATCGTCCAGCGCCGCCAGCACGTCGAAGTCGACAGGCTCGGGCTTGAGCGAGGTTGCCGCCATCATGACACCGGCTCCGGTTCGTCGGCATCGACGTCGACTTCGGCATCATCACCATCGTCGTCGCCGGCACGATCGCGCCGCGCCTTGTCCGCAGCCCGGCGCTCGGCCGCATCGGCGGCGGCCTTGATGTGATCCTTCGGAACCAGCGAGAGCACCGCCGCCGGTTTCTTCAGCGATCGGCCGGATTTTTCCGCCGGAGCCATCTTCGGCTCGATGTATTCGGCGGCGTGCGCGGTGCCCGCCTCATCGCGCCAGATCCGCAACGGCTTGCCGCCGACCTTGGCGATGATTTCGCCGTTCGTTGGCACCAGGAGTTGCAACGCGGCGATGATGTCGTCGCGCGCGGCGGTGTCGATGCCCATAGCCGCGACCGCTGCATGCAGCGGCGGATCCACGGTCATGCCGATCACGGCCATGTAGGTGGCGAAGATGGTATCTTCCTCGGCCACCTCGGCCGGGTCCTTGTCGCGGCGCTTGATGATGCGCCGGATGGCCTTGGTATCGAATCCCGCAGCCTTCGCCTCGGCAAACACCGCCCGCATATCATCGCCGAGATCGCGCCGATCGGCCGCGATGCGCTCGATGCGCTCGATATAGGAGCGGAGCTCGGCCGCTGCGGTGCCGCGGGTACTGGTCATGGCCGCGCCTCGGGCATGCCGTTGTATTCGACGCCGTCCAATAGCCGGCCGGCGGCTTTCTTGCCGACACGCCAGAACCTCACCTGCGGCCAGGTTTCGCGCGGCGCGCCATACTCTGTAAAACTCCAAGCCTCTCCGGCGCCGTTCTGAGGCCGCCGCCACGGTTCATCCCGCTTGTCACCTGCGATCAGCTCGGCAGGAACGCATTCGCCCCACTGCTTGAAGAAGAACGCAACACCAGCATCCTCGCACTGATCCCGCAACGAGCGCGCCCATTGCGGATGCATCGTCCGCGCACCGCGTCCGGATTCGCCGCCGACGACGACCCAATCGAGACAGGGCCAGCTCCGTGGAGACGCCGCCGTAAAGCCGCCCATATGATCCGGAGTCTGGAAGAACGTGATGGACGAGGCCGCAGCGCCGATAGCGTCGATCTGAACTCCGCAGATCGAGCCCGGTCCCGATACCGGTCTGCCACGGTTCTCTCGCTCGACAACACCCGGCATCGCCGCGCAAACGCTATCGAGCGTTCCGACGCGCGTGAGGTCGATCGGCCCGAGCAGCGGCTCCGCACTGATGAAGCGCACCGCTGCCGACGTCGCCAGCAAATGCGGGATGCGTTCGTCGGCGCGGCGCTGATCTTCGGCGCTGACGCCGAGCCAGACGTTCGGCAGCGGCCAAGGCATGTTCCACGCCGGTGTCTTTTCCCAGTCGCGACCAGGCGTCATCGCGAGTGCCGCCGCTGTAACAAATGATCCGCGGAGTCGATCCGAAAGATAAGTACGCATCCGCTCCGCGCGCTTCGTCAGCACCTGAAACGTATGCTGCGGCGCCAGCGCCATCACCGCGAAGATGCGATCAATCCACGCGTCAGGCACGAAGTCGGCGAACAGGTCCGTCATCGAACAGACGAACACCATGCGCGGACGTTTCCAGCGCAGCGGTGCCAGCAGCATCTTTTCGTCGAGGAGCAACTCGACGTCGTCGCGATGCCCCGGCTTGAATGGAAGGCCGGTGCCGAGACGCGCATTGAAGCTTTCCGCGTAGCAATTGACGCAACCCGGCGTGGCGTGTTCGCAGTACCAGCCAACCTTGCCGGTTTTCCGGTTGCGCGCGCGGATCGGCGTCCATGTGGCGTCAGTCCATTCGATGGCGGATTTGTCGCTCATACAGCCTCCCGTTCCGGCTCGAGCTGCACCGGCACTGCGCCGGCACGTATGGCGGCCCGCTGAAACAGCCCGGCTATGCGGAGCGCGCGCTGCGCCGTGGTGGCGACGTCGATCAGCACCGCGCGCCGATCGGCGGCATAGATGCGGACGCGGACCGACAGATCGGCGTCGACCG
>JAFKKL010000131.1:15291-16443 GCA_017305595.1 Hyphomicrobiales bacterium
GCGATCGTCCCCCGCCCGGAGGGCACCAAGCGAGAAACGATCGCCAGCACCGACGTTCATGGCAGCCACCACGGCTGATCGCCGAACGGCTGCTGCATGGCGTCGAACTCGTCACGCCGCCGCAGCGGCCAACAGATCACCAGGGCGAGCACGAGAACGAGGCCGATGACGCCGCACAAAATCAGCGCCTCGGTGAATGCGGTCGCCTCACGCAACGACGAAACGTCCATGTCAGACCCCCTCCAGCGCTTGGGCTTTTTCCCGGCGAAGCTCGGCCTCGCGTTCATGAATGGTGAGAAGCCGGCGCGCCTTGCGGTCACGCGCGATCCACTCGGCCTCGGAGCCGGCGGTGATGGCGTCCAGCACGACACCGCCGATGGGCGAGCGGATCAGCGAGGCCAGCGCCGCGCCGTTCGGCGACTGCCGCCCGGCCAGCCACAGTTCACAGACGCGCTGCGGCCGATGCGCGTAATCCGCCAGCAATTGCGCGAGCTTGTCCGGATGCTCCCGACGCAGCGCGTCGACCACCCGCGAAAACCACCGATCGATTGATCGGTGATTACCGATCGAATGATCGGTGCCGATTTTTGACAGTTTTGCGCGGATCGGGCTCGGTCGGGTCATGGAACAGCCCCGCCAAAACCAGCAGCATTTACCGTTCGAACAATCTTCGATGGAAAACGGCAACGCGTTCGCTCGATACTCCGCGCAAAACAAACGCGAGGGGACACATCTTGCGAGACGAAGTAATTCCCGACCTGATCGACCCGGACCGCATCAACGATACATTCGTCGAGGGCGTCGCCCTGCTGGAGAAGATCGGAAAAGACTGTGTGAGGTTCACACTCTACGCCACCCGCAATCTTGGCGACGGGGACATCGACCGCCACGTGGTCGCCCGCATCATCGCGCCGATATCCGTCCTTCCGGCCGCCATGGCACAGACCAAGGCCGTGTTGTCGGGCCGGCCGTTCCTCACAGCGTCGAACGACGGCGCGCTGTTTCAATAGGATCATGGCGCCGACTCCAGATCGATGAAGTCGTTCGCGGAGACGGCACCGGAGGAAATTTCACGAAGCGACCGGATGACAGGCCAACTCGGGCGGATGACGCCGCGCCGATACTTGCTGACCTGCGAACGGTCGCAGGGAG